>JBIIQD010000121.1:0-6795 GCA_044342265.1 Hydrogenophaga sp.
ACGAAATCATCGCGAAACCAATGACTGCTGGCAGTAAAGACCACATCGTTGTCACAGGTCGGGCAGTGTCCAGCGGTTTGGAAAAATGGTGACTTTGGATCCTGGGCAACGACGCTGTCGGTCGATGACGGGCGCAGTGCTTTCCAAAACAACTGTGGGGCAAGCCTGGCAGCCCGGATGAACCTGTTCAAACGTGTCTCCTGAAGGTCGTCTACTCAGTTGGCTAACCACCGGAACCGAAGCACTGTTCTATCTCGAAAAGTTGTCACCGCGTTGACCCAAACAGTCAAGGCAAACATCCGAGTCATACAAGACTATTCCGTATCGCGTACACCGTCAGCTCCGCGTTGTTCGACAGGTGCAGCTTCTCCAGCACTCGCGCGCGGTAGACACTCACGGTCTTGGGGCTGAGCATCAGTTCTTCGGCAATTTCAGAGAGCTTCTTGCCCGAGGCAATCTTCTGCAGGGTCTGCAACTCGCGCTCGGACAAGCTGGCGTGCAGCTCTTCGCTTTCGGGCGTGTGCAGGTTGTCCACCAGCATTTGCGCCACCTCGGGCGTGACGTACTTTCGGCCTTGTTGAACGGTGCGGATGGCCGCGATCATTTCGGCCGGTTCGCCAGCTTTGTTGAGGTAGCCACGCGCGCCAGCCCGCAGGCAGCGGATCGCATACTGGTCTTCTGGATACATCGACACCACCAGGGCCTTGACCGGTGAGCCTTCTTCGCGCAGTGCTGCGAGCACTTCGAGCCCGCCGCGACCCGGCATGTTCAGGTCCAGCACCAGCACGTCACATTCGGTCTTGCGCATCTGTTCGCGCAGTTCGGGGTAGCTGCCGGCCTCTCCGACAACCTGAATGTCGACCGCCTCCGAGATGGTGTCTCGAATGCCGCGACGCACGACGGCATGGTCGTCGCACAAGATGACTCTGATCATTGCTCTTCTTCCCTGGGATTGTTGTTGTCTTCGTGACCGTTCAGCGGCACCGATAGGATGACCGAGGTGCCCTTGGGCGTGGAACTGATGTCAAGCCAGCCGCCCACTTTGGCGGCTCGCTCTTTGAGACCCAGCAGACCGAATGACTTGGCCTTGCGCAAAGACTCTGGACCAAACCCTATGCCGTTGTCGCTGACTTCGAGTGTGAGCACGCCCTCGCCGTCGCTCAGATCGACATCAACCTGGGTCGCTTTGGCGTGCTTGGACACATTGGTCAAGGCTTCTTGCGCGGTGCGGTAGGCTACCAGTTGCATGTCGCGCGGCACATCTATCTGTTCGGACGAACATCGCACCGTGACGCGGGTGCCATTGCGCTTTTCATAGCCCGCCGCCATCCATTGCACCGCTGCCACCAGGCCTTGGTCGAGGATGGGTGGACGCAGGTTGAGCATGATGCGCTGGCTCGCGCCCAGAGCGTGCTGCAACATCTCCAGGGCGCTGTCCATGTGCTGACGGACCTCGGGTGCGAGCGCGCCGCGACGCGCAATCCAGGCCATGTCGAGCTTGACGGCGGCCAGAGAGCCCCCGATGTCGTCGTGAATCTCGCGCGCGATGTCGGCGCGTTCCTGCTCGATGCCTGTCTGCAGGTGCTCGGCCAGCTCGGCCAGTCGGCGCTGCGATTCGGCCAAGTCGGCGTCGGCCCGGACTTTGGCGCGGCGACTGTCGCTGACCTCGATGGCGCGCTGAATGACGTGGGCCAGCCTGTTCATGCTGTCTTTGAGCAGGTAGTCGCTAATGCCGCTGTGCATCGCTTCCACGGCCGCCGTTTCACCGATGGCACCCGACAGCACCACAAACGGTATGTCTCGGCCGCGCTGTTGCAACCGCTGCCAGGCGTCCAAGCCCGAGAAACCCGGCAGGTGGTAGTCCGCGAGAACGATGTCGTAGTGGCCGCTTTCAACTTCCCGCTCGAAATCGTCCAACGTGTCGACCAGCAGGATCTCATGGCGCAGGCCACTTTTCTGCAGGGCGAACTTGACAAGGGCGTGGTCCACGCGGGAGTCCTCCAGATGAAGGATGTGCATGGGACGGAGCAGGAGGGTGTCGGGCATACCGCTCGCAGGGTTCGAAAAGGCGCTGAATTCAGGCGGTTATCTGCCGATACAGAGCATGACAGACCGTGAAAATTGTACTGCCCTGCTCACAAAGCGCAGTCCACTCTCAAATACCAACAGCCCTGAGCACCAAGGACTTACCGATGACGCCGCACTCCCCGCCGTCTGTTTCGCTGCCTGTGAATCTGCTGGCCGATCTCCAGGACTCACTGTTGATGGCCATGACCGACCTCAAGCGCCTCGAAGGCCTGCTCGACCATGCCACGGGCAACCTGATGGAGCGTTTTTCCACCGCCAACCACGCCCTGGGTAATCTGGCCGCACAGAAAGACACCGACGACCTGCTGAGCATCCGCCACAGCCTGCACCAGGCCGTCACAGAGCTTCAGTTTCACGACATGGCGACGCAGCTGATCGTGCACACCGGCAAGGTGCTGCAGGGTTGCGCCTGGAAGTTGGCGGACGAGACCATGGAGGCTGAGGAAGGCGAACTGGCCATGACGCCCGATCCGATGCCAGACCGGCCCAGTCCGGTGGCCCAAAACGAGATGGACGCCGGATCCATCGATCTCTTTTAAAGACAGATTCCCTTTTTGCCGATATCGGTTCGAACCACGGAGAACCCCATGCAGTCCATTCTTGCCGTCGATGACTCAGCGTCCATGCGAAAAATGGTTTCTTTCACCCTCACAGGCGCGGGCTTTCACGTCGTCGAAGCGGTGGACGGACAAGACGCTTTCGAAAAAGCCCAGGTGCATCACATCGATCTGGTGCTGACTGACCAAAACATGCCACGCCTTGACGGTCTGGGTCTGACCAAAAAACTTCGCGACAGCCCGAAGTTCGCGTCGACCCCGATCCTGATCCTGACCACCGAGTCCAGCGATCAGATGAAACAGGCCGGACGCGCCGCCGGTGCCACCGGCTGGCTGGTCAAACCATTTGATCCGGGCCGCCTGATCGAAGTCATCCAGAAAGTCATCCGCTGAGATGTCGCGAGCGAAAGACAGCTGTTCAGGAGTTCCCCATGGGTGAAGCAATGCAAGAAAGCCAATCGGCGGGAGGGAATTTTGACCTCACGCAGTTCTATCAGATCTTCTTCGAAGAAGCAGGTGAGAACCTGGACCAGATGGAGCAAATGCTGCTCGCGCTGGACCTGGAGAAGGCCGACGACGAGGAGCTCAACGCAATCTTCCGTTGCGCACATTCGATCAAGGGCGGGGCGGCGACATTCGGTTTTGCCGATGTGGCAGAGCTGACGCACCAGATGGAGTCGCTGCTGGACAAGCTGCGCCGTCATGAGTTGCAGCCCACCCCACCCATGGTGGACGTGTTGCTCGAATCCTCCGATGCGCTCAAGTTGCTGCTGGCCCGCCACTCGGGCCAGGGTGTCGAGCCGCCCGCGACCGCCGACCTCGTCGCGCGAATCAGCGCCCTGGCAAACGGTCAGGCTGCACCCGTCGCCGCGCCAGCACCATCGGTCGCAGCAGCCCCCATGCC
This sequence comes from Hydrogenophaga sp., assembly GCA_044342265.1. Lineage (GTDB taxonomy): Bacteria > Pseudomonadota > Gammaproteobacteria > Burkholderiales > Burkholderiaceae_C > Hydrogenophaga. Next base: position 3,550 of record JBIIQD010000121.1, read on the forward strand.
CACGGCCATCGTTCAAGCACCGGCCTCTCCCCCCGTCAGCGCACGGTCCGAAGGCGAGCGCAAGCTGATCATCCGTATCGGCCCGCTGGATCACACGGGTCAGGCCGACGGCATCGCCGAGCTGTTCCGGGACATCGTCGGCCTCGGTCGAGTCGAGTCGTCGAAAGACGAGGGCAAGGTGCGCGAACTGGAGGTGATCACGCGCTCCAGCGACACCGACCTGCTGGACCTCTTCACCTTCCACGTCAGCAAAGAACAGATCCAGATCACTGACGCCGATATTCCAGAAAAACCACCCGCGAAGATGGCGGGGGAAGGCACTGACTTTGGTTTCTTTGACGACGTCCCTGGCGCACCCGCCGCCGTGGTCGTCAGCGCGTCTGTTCCACAAGCCCCTGCCCAAACACCCCCTTCAGAGGCGATGCCAGCTGCTCCTACAACTGTCAAATCGATGGCCCGGGCTGAAGCCCGCGCGCCAGCGCAAGGCGGTGTCGACACGAGCACCCTTCGGGTCTCAGTGAGCAAAGTGGACCAGCTTATCAACCTGGTGGGCGAACTGGTGATCACCCAGGCCATGCTGGCGCAAAAGAGCCGCGAACTGGACAGTGGCGCCAACCAGCAGCTGTTGACCGGTCTGGTCGACCTGGACCGCAACACCCGCGACCTGCAAGAAGCGGTGATGTCGATCCGCATGATCCCGATGTCGGTGGTGTTCAACCGCTTTCCGCGCATGCTGCGCGACCTCGCCGCCAAGCTGGGGAAGAAGGTCGAGCTGATCACGCATGGCGAAGCCACCGAGCTGGACAAGGGGCTGGTCGAAAAGATCACCGACCCATTGACCCACCTGATTCGCAACAGCTGCGATCACGGCATCGAGATGCCACATGAGCGGCTGGCCAATGGCAAAACCGACCACGGCACCATCACGCTGTCCGCCTCGCACCAGGGCGGATCGATCCTGATCGAAGTGCGCGACGACGGCAAAGGTCTCTCGCGCGCAAAGTTGCTGAAGAAGGCCCGGGAGAAGGGCTTGGAGGCGCCTGACTCGATGAGCGACACCGAGGTCTGGAACCTGATCATGGCGCCGGGCTTCTCGACTGCCGAGGTGGTGACAGACGTTTCAGGCCGTGGCGTCGGCATGGACGTGGTCAAAAAGAACATCGCCTCGCTCGGCGGCACGGTCGAGATCGACTCGGCTGAGGGCTACGGCATGAGCGTGAAGGTGCGGCTGCCGTTGACGCTGGCGATCATGGATGGCATGAGCGTTCGCGTCAGCGACGAGGTCTACATCCTGCCGCTGGCCTCGGTGATCGAGTCGTTTCAGATCAAGCCCAGTGACATCAACACCGTGGCCCAGGGCGCCCAGCTGGTCAAGGTGCGCGAAGAATACATGCCGGTGATCGAGCTCGAGAAAGTATTTCAAGTACCACGCTTCGAGTTCAACCCAGGCAGCCCGATCATGGTGGTGGTCGAAGCCGATGGTTCTCGCGTGGCCCTGATGGTGGACGAACTGCTTGGACAACAACAGGTGGTGATCAAGAACCTGGAATCCAACTACCGCAAAGTACCGAATGTGTCGGGCGCCACCATCCTGGGCGACGGCAAGGTCGCGCTGATCCTGGACACCTCTGGCCTGGTGCGCCGTTCGAGGCATTGATGATCACCCAAGCAACGCATCGCACGCGCCCTTCCGATGGAGTGCAGCAACCTCACGGCAAAGCAAGGTCGAGCACGATGCCCGTTCCAGCCCTTCTGTTGGATTCAGATGACGACAGCCCTATGTCCCAAGGGCGCGAGTTTGTCTGGTCCGACGCCGACTTCACGCGCATCAAGTCACTGATCTACAAGAAGGCTGGCATCAGCCTGCACGACGGCAAGCACGCCATGGTCTACAGCCGTATCTCGCGCCGCCTGCGTGAGACCGGTTACTCCAGCTTCAAGGCTTACCTGGACTCGCTGGAGCAGAACGACGGGGCCGAATGGCAAGAGTTCATCAACGCCTTGACCACCAATTTGACCGCCTTCTTTCGCGAGCAACACCACTTCGGAGTGCTTGAGGGGTTGCTGGCCTCCAAGCGCTCTCACGCATGGCGCATCTGGTGCTCGGCAGCCTCGACCGGCGAAGAGCCCTACTCGATCGCCATGACCGCCTCTGAAGTGCTGGGCGCATCAGGAAGCTACACCCTGGTCAACAGCGACATCGACACCAAGGTGCTGGCCACCGCCGCCCAAGGGGTCTATAGGGCCGAGGGCGTCAAGGGTCTGAGTCCCGAAAGGCTGCAACGCCACTTCATGCGCGGCAAGGGGAGCAACGCGGGTCTGATGCGGGTCAAACCCGAGCTGCAAAAGCACATGGAGTTTCAGACGGTGAATCTGATTCACGACCTGCCGTTCCGCGATCCGTTTGACATCGTGTTCTGCCGGAACGTCATGATCTATTTTGATGCATCCACACAGCGCCAGGTGCTTGATCGCATCCACCGCGTGATGAAGCCTGGCGGTCTGCTGTTTGTGGGTCATGCCGAGAACTTCAGTGACGCGAGGAGTCTGTTCGCTCTGCGAGGAAAGACGGTCTATGAGCGCCTTTGAAGCACAACCTTCGGCGTCGCGTTTGCGGACGTCGATGCCCGCCTCTCGGCCCACACCACCCGCTGCGGCACGCAGCAGCCTGGACGCGCTCAAAGCCCGCACGACCAAGCCGGGTGAGGCGTCGTTCTTTTACCGGGACCACCAGTTCAATGTCGACACTGTGAAGGTGTTGCCGGGTGAGTACTACGTCACCACCGACGACATGATGATCATGACCGTGCTGGGCTCGTGCATCGCTGCCTGCATCTGGGACACCAGGATCAAGGTCGGTGGCATGAACCACTTCATGCTGCCCGAGGGCGGGGGTGACACATCGGGTCGCTACGGTTCCTACGCCATGGAACTGTTGATCAACGAAATGATCAAGCTTGGCGCGCGCCGAGAGACCATGCAGGCCAAGATTTTTGGCGGCGGGCAGGTGATGCACAGCTTCACCACGATGAACGTGGGCGAGCGCAACACCGCCTTCGTGCTGGACTACCTGCAGACCGAACGCATCTCGGTGATTTCCAAGGACGTACTGGACATCCATCCGCGCAAGGTCTGCTACTTTGCTGCGACCGGCAAGGCCATGGTCAAGCGACTGGCCCACTCCCATCCAGAGTCGTTGGAAACACAAGAGCGCAAAGGCAGCGCGACGGTGGTTGCCAAGGCGAC
>JBIIQD010000122.1:0-6776 GCA_044342265.1 Hydrogenophaga sp.
CGCAGTTCGGGCAAGGTGTTTGCAGGGTCGCGTAGTTGCCGGGAATGGTGTCGCGGTCGTATTCCTTGGCCTTCTTGACCATGCGCTCGGTCATCTTCGCGATCTCGGCCATGAAGGCGCTGCGGCTTAGCTGGCCGTGCTCCATCTGGGCGAGCTTGTATTCCCACTCGCCGGTCAGTTCGGCCTTGGACAGCTCTTCCACCCCAAGGCCGCGCAGCAGCGTCATGAGCTGGAAAGCCTTGGCCGTCGGAATGAGTTCGCGGCCCTCGCGCAGCATGTATTTTTCGGTCAGCAAACCTTCGATGGTGGCCGCGCGCGTGGCGGGCGTGCCCAGGCCCTTCTCCTGCATGGCTTCGCGCAATTCGTCGTCGTCGATCAGCTTGCCCGCACCTTCCATGGCGCCCAACAAGGTGGCTTCGGAGTAGCGCGCCGGTGGCTTGGTCTTCAGGCCCTTGGCCTCGACCGATTCGGTGCGCACCGTCTCGCCCTCGCGCACCGGCACCAGGCTCTGGCCCTTGTCGCCCTCTTTGGCATCGACCACATCTTCTGCGGCTTCTTTACCGTACACCGCCATCCAGCCCGGCTTGACCAGCACCTTGCCTTCGGTCTTGAACGAATGGTTCAAGACCTTGGAGATGCGGGTCGTCACCATGAACTCGGCGCTGGGGAAAAACACCGCGATGAATCGGCGCACCACCAGGTCATAGAGCTTCTGCTCGGCTTCGGAGAGGCCGCTGGGCGCCTGCAAGGTGGGGATGATGGCAAAGTGGTCCGACACCTTGCTGTTGTCGAAGATGCGTTTGCTGGGCTTGATGTAGCCGTTGTTGAGCGCGGTCAGGGCGTGCGGCGCCAGGTGCTTCATGCCGCTGTCGGCCAGCATCTCGAAGGTCTGCTTGACCGTGCCCAGGTAGTCCTCGGGCAGGGCGCGCGAATCGGTTCGCGGGTAGGTCAGTGCCTTGTGGCGCTCATACAGGCTCTGCGCGAGCTGCAGCGTGGTCTTGGCCGAAAAACCGAATCGGCCATTGGCCTCGCGCTGCAGGCTGGTCAGGTCGTACAGCAGGCCGCTGGCTTGCGTGGTGGGCTTGCTCTCTTCGGTGACGCTGGCGGCCTTGCCGCGCACCGCTTCGACGATGGCCAGCGCCTCGCGCTGGTTCCACAGCCGGTCGGCGCGCAGGTCGGCGTCGGCGTCGTCGCCGGTGGGCTTCTTGAAGGCGGGGTCGAACCACTTGCCGGGGTACTCGCCGGCCTCGGCCAGGAAGCTGGCGTGGATTTCCCAGTAGTCGCGGCTGCGGTGGGCGCGGATCTGCTCCTCGCGCTCGACCACGATGGACAGCGTGGGTGTCTGCACCCGGCCGACGGTGGTGAGGAAGAAGCCGCCGTCGCGCGAGTTGAACGCGGTCATGGCACGCGTGCCGTTGATGCCGACCATCCAGTCGGCTTCGGAGCGACTGCGCGCGGCGTCGGCCAGGCCCTGCATCTGGGCATCGCTGCGCAGGTGCTCGAAGCCGTCGCGGATGGCCGCAGGCGTCATGGACTGCAACCACAGGCGCTGCACCGGCTTGCCCAGCGACTGATAGGCCCCGCCCTTCAGGCCACCCGCGTACTGTTCGATCAGGCGGAAGATCAGCTCGCCCTCGCGCCCCGCGTCACAGGCGTTGATGAGTTTCGTCACGTCCTTGCGCTTGGCCAGCTTGACCACCGCCGACAGGCGCGACTTGGTCTTGTCGATCGGCTTCAATTCAAAGTAAGGCGGCAGCACCGGCAGGTGGGCAAAGCTCCACTTGCCGCGCTTGACGTCGAACTGCTCGGGCGCGGCGATCTCCACCAGATGGCCCACGGCGGAGGTGACAACGTATTTTTCGCTTTCGAAATGATCGTCGTGTTTCTCGAATTTTCCCGCGATCGGGGCGAGCGCTCGCACGATGTCTTGGGCCACGGATGGCTTCTCGGCAATGACCAGTGTTTTGTTCATCTCTACAATTTGGGTTTCACGCGCGTGTGCACGCGCACGTGCATGGGTACGCGCACACACGCGCGCACCTGCATGAAACAACCTTACCAAAATTTCCAGACGTGTCGAAAACAGCCCTCCAGACCGCTCCTGCCCGTCGCATCCAGACCCGCCGTTCGGGCGTCCACGGCAAGGGCGTGTACGCCGTCGCTGATCTGGCCAAAGGTGAAGCCTTGATTGAGTACGTCGGTGAAGTGATCACCTGGGATGAGGCGCTGCGCCGCCACCCGCACGATCCGCAAGACCCCAACCACACCTTCTATTTCCACATTGACGAAGAACACGTTATCGACGCGAAGTACGGTGGGAACTCGTCACGCTGGATCAACCACAGCTGCGCACCGAATTGCGAGGCGGACACCGACGACGGCCGGGTTTTCATCCGCGCGCTTCGCAACATCAAAGCCGGTGAAGAGCTGTTCTACGACTACGGACTGGTGATCGACGAGCCCTACACGCCCAAGCTCAAGGCCGAATACCCCTGCTGGTGTGGTGCAAAGAACTGCCGCGGCACCCTGCTCGCCCCCAAACGCGGTGGCCGCGCCACCAAACTGGGATGACCGACCTCCTCGCCCATGCCGAATCCATCTGGCAGTCGGTGGTCCCTGACCTCCCGACGTTCACCGTGGAAGTTTTGCCCAGCATTGACTCGACCAGCAGCGAGCTGATGCGCCGCTCCCGCCACGGCTGGGTGGAACCGGTGCTGCTGGTGGCCGAGGAACAGACCGCTGGCCGTGGACGCATGGGCAAAGGCTGGCACAGCAAGGCTGGCCAGTCATTGACATTCTCGCTGGCCCTGCCATTGGCGCCGGCCGAATGGTCAGGTCTGTCGCTGTCCGTCGGCGTCAGCCTGGCTCAGAGCCTGCACCCCGAGGTGCGATTGAAATGGCCCAACGACCTGTGGCTGCAGGATCGCAAGTTGGGTGGCATCCTGGTGGAAACGGCGGGCAGCGGCGAAGGCGCTGCGGCAGCGCGCACCGTAGTGATCGGCGTAGGCATCAATATTGCGCGCCCGGATACCACAGCAGTTCAGTCTGTCGGCTCACCGGGTACCCAGGCCTTCACGCCGCCGGCGGGCTTCTCGGAATTACGAATGGGCGTGACGGCCGGCGAAACGCTGGCGTTGGTGGCGCCAGCCCTTGTGCGCGACGTGCTGCGCTTCGGTCATGAGGGGTTCGCCGCCTTCGCGCAGGGCTTCAGCCAACGCGATGCGCTGCGGGGTCGCCGGGTGAGGTTGACCGATGCAACGGAGGGAACGGCCGATGGCGTGGACGCGCAAGGCGCCCTGCGCGTGCAGACCGCCCAAGGCCTTCGAACCGTGCACAGTGCGGAAGTGAGTGTGCGCCCGTGTTGAGAATCGTCGTCTTGCTGCTGCTGATCGCCAACGCGGTCTATTTCGCCTGGACCAGCGGCTGGCTGACCGACATGGGCATGCCGCCCACCCAAGAGCGTGAGCCTGAGCGCTTGAAAACGCAGCTTGACCCCGGTACGCTGCGTCTGCTCAATGGCCCGCGACCGGAGCAAGTGACTCGCAGCCCTGCAGCCCTGTCTGCGGCCGCTGAGCCTACGCCATCGGCGCCCCCCGTGCCGACCACCTCTTGCTGGCAAGCCTCTGGCTTTACATTGCCCCAGGCGGATGCCCTGCGCAACGCCTTGGGCCGTGCGGGTCTGGCCAGCGACCTGTGGCAGCTCAATGAAGCGAAGTTGGCAGGGCGCTGGGTGGTCTTCATGGGCCGCTACAACGACGAACAAATGGCCAAGAAAAAGGCCGAATTGCGAGAACTCAAGATCGAGTTCCGCGAGGTCAACCTGCCTTCGACCGGGCCTGGCCTGGCTCTGGGAACGTTCTCAAGCGAAGAAGCGGTTCAGCAGGCGCTCAAGGACGTGGCCAAGAAGGGGGTTCGCAGCGCACGAGCAGCTGTCGAGCGGCCTGAGCTGGCCACCCTGACCTTGCGTCTGCCGTCCATCACGACCGAACAGCGCAGCTCCGTCGAAGCGTTGGGCGAGGCCCTTGCCGGCAAGTCTTTGCAGAGTTGTGAATGAGCAACGGCCCCACTGGCCGAACGCTCATTGCAAGAAACGACCGGAACGGTCCACCATGGACAGATCCACGTAACGCGAGCCTTCGTGATTGCCGTTGGCGTAACGAGCGGTCACTCCGCCCAGATCAAAGCTGGCATTGGCCATGGTGCGCAGCCATTTCTCACGCGTCAGGTCGCGCCCAGTCGCCTGCAGGCTCATCACCAGCGCCTTGGCGGTCATGTAGCCCTCCAGCTTGCCATAGCTGAATTCGGCTTTGGGGTCAGCCTTGCGCGCAGCGTCCTGGTACTCGCGCGCAATGGCGACCTTGCGTGCCATGGGGTTGGGCACCACCTGGGCAAACACCATGCCTTGGGCCAGAGGTCCCAATCCCTTGGCGATCTGCGTCGAACCGGAATTGACCGCCATGAACGTGGTCTTTAGGCCTATGGTCTTGGCCTGGGCCACCAACCGCTGGTACAGGCTTGCCGAGCCGTGGTTGATGAACATGTCGGGTTTGATGGTGCCAATGGATTTAACCCATTCCGCGATCTGCGCGTCACTGATGTCGCCTTTGAACGGCAGGTCCTGCACCACCTGAAGACCCAGTTCCTTAGCGATGCGCTGGACGTTGGCCAGATGCGCCTGCCCCGCGGCGGAGTCGGCGCGCAGAAAGCCCACGGTCTTGAGGCCGGTGCTTTTCCCCCAATCCATGAGGGCGCGAAACTCGTCCTGGTGTTCGGCACGAACCGGGAACACCAAGGGCTGATGGGGACTGCGCAAGCCGGGCGGACCGGCCATGGGACCGAAGAAGGGCACCTTGAGCTCATTGGCCACCTTCATCACAGCGGTCGACGAAGCACCGTCAATGGCACCGAACAGGATGAAAGCACCGTCGGCCACCAGCTGACGAGCGTTGGCCTCGGCCTTGTCGGCCTTGTTGTCATCGTCCAGGATGCGCGTCACGATCTTGCGGCCAAAGACCCCGCCTGAGGCATTGACCTGGTCGATATAAAGCTTCATGCCCTCGGCAGCAGCCACGCCATAGGCGTTTTTCCCACCCTGCAGGCTCAGGTTCTGGCCTAAGACGATGGTGTTATCTGTCACTCCCTGCGCTTGCGCCAAGCCAAAGCTGGCCAGCAGAAGGCACAAGGTCAGCCACTGGCGGCGAGCCAGTTCAGGCAATCGAAACATGCAATCACTCCTGAAAAAAGAACATCAAAGCAAATCCTGCCTCCCCTGCAACATCGACAGCATCACATGCTTGTGGCACTGGCAACACATTGAAACACCGGTTTTTTGAAAAGCAATATTTTGTATGTGTTTCGGCTGAGACCGTCGCAAAGTCCCGCTACCATCCATCCGGCAAAGCCATCCGCCCATCGCTCCGTCGTGAAAAAAACCTCAGAAAGTACTTTCGCCGAAATGCCATGAACACGTCTGTCGCCCGTCCCCGCTCCGATCTGCCCACGGTGCTCATGCACTGGGGCCTGGTGCTGGCCCTGCTGGTCAGCGTCTCCACCGGCTGGCGCATCGCCAGCATGACCGACAGTTCGCTGATGATGCGCTGGGTCGACATCCTGGCGCTGCAGGGCAATGTGCTGCGCTGGCACTTCGTCAGCGCCTCTGTCCTCACCGCACTGGTCATCGCCTACGTCGCCTTCCTGATCCAGCTGGGCCTGGGCGGCCGCCTGACCTTCAGGTCCGCCACGCTCAAGAGCCCGGACCGAGCGACCCGATGGGCCGCCATCAACAAGCTGATCTACTGGATCTCGGCCGTGATGCTGCTGGGTGCCTTCGTGACCGGCGTGCTGGTGTACTTCTTCCCCGGCGTCTTGCCGACCGATCCGGTGGTCTTCGTGCACAAGTGGTTGTCCTGGGGCTTCGTGCTTTACATCGTGCTGCACGTGGTCGCGCAGCTGGTCATGGGCGGATTGCGGCAGCTGCTCAAGATCTTGACGCCACGCATGGCCTATGGTCTGGGCGCCACCGTGGCCCTGACCGCCGGAGCGGCCGCGGCCGCCGTGGCCTATGTGTCGGACCGCACTGCGCAGATGACGCTCCAGGTTGCCAAGGTCGATGGTGCGCCGGCCCTGGATGGCAGCGCCAGCGACGCCCAGTGGGCCCAGGCCCAGGAGGTGGTGGTGCATACCTCGCGCGGTTTCAACTTCGGTGGTTCCGGCGAAGTCGCGGTGCACGTCAAGGCCTTGCACGACGGCGACAAGGCCTACTTCCTGTTCCGCTGGCCCGACGCCACGCGAAGCCAGAAGCACTTGCCGGTTCAAAAGACCGAAAGTGGCTGGAAGATCGTGGAGACCAACTACACGGTCAGCGACGAAAACGCCTACTACGAGGACAAGTTCGCCGTGATGGTGGCGCAGTCACCGGTGGCTGCCGGCAACACCTTCCAGGGCGGTCCCAAACCTTTCCCGGACAAACCCAGCCCGGACAGCAAACTGGGTTTGCACGCCACGGTGGATGGCAGCCTGGCCGACGTGTGGCACTGGAAGGGCGTGCGCTCCGGTTCGCTGAACCAGTTCGACGACAACCACTTCGGTCCTGTGCTGGAAGCCAAGAAGGGTCGCTACACCGGCGGCTACACCCAGGACGCCAAGACCGCGGGCGGCTACGAGCAGATCTTCTCCAAGATCCCCGATTCCAAGTACGTGACGCTGAAGTACCTGCCCAAAGACCTGGCAGGGGTGCAAGCGCGCATGAAGTACAACCCCGACCCGGAAATCAGCGA
>JBIIQD010000123.1:0-6743 GCA_044342265.1 Hydrogenophaga sp.
TACATGGTCGGCACGATCGACGAGGCTTTCGAGAAAGCGAAAAAGGTCGCCTAAGCGCATGTCCGGGACCGGGCAACCGGTCTCCATCGCTGAAACCCCTTTCACTTTTTCACTGGAGCAACTATGAACACCATCCACGTCGATGTGGTCAGCGCCGAGGCATCCATCTTCTCGGGTGAAGCCAAGTTTGTGGCTTTGCCGGGCGAAGCGGGTGAACTGGGTATCCTGCCGGGTCACATTCCGCTGATCACCCGGATCCGGCCCGGCGCCGTGCGCATCGAAAAGGCCGATGGCGGCGAAGAGTTCGTGTTCGTGGCCGGTGGCATCCTGGAAGTGCAGCCGAACTGCATCACCGTGCTGTCCGACACCGCCATCCGCGGCAAAGACCTCGACGAAGCCAAGGCCAGCGACGCGCGCAAGCACGCCGAAGAAGCCGTCAAGAACGCCAAAAGCGACATCGACCTGGCCAAGGCCACGTCGGAACTCGCTGTCATGGCCGCTCAGATTGCTGCACTGCGCAAGTACCGTCAGAAAAAGTAAATCGCGCCTGCGTGGTTGATGAAAAAACCGGCATGAGCCGGTTTTTTTTCGTCACTGTCAGCGAACTTGCACCACATGGGTGCGATCATGCCTCTCGAAACGCTTCGTAAACCTGCAATGACATCGATATTTGAGAGCCCGGAGCTTGCCCCTGAAGAGGTGGCTGCCCGCTTGCTGGTCACACTGTCAGCACTGGATGACCTGACCTTGGCCGATGCCATGCGGGTGGTGGCCTACATGCGTCCGAAGTTGATCAAGGCCGGAACCGTTTTCATGAAAGAAGGTGAGATCAAGCGCAACGACTACATGTTGTTGGTGCTGGAAGGAGACATCTCGGTGGAAAGCGCGCTGCCAGGCAACGAGGGCAGCATGGTGGTGAACGTCATCGGGCCAGGGCACCTCATTGGCGAGATGGGGGTGCTTGACGGCTCCCCGCGTTCCGCCACTTGTACCGCGGCCACCGACGTGGCTGCAGCCATTCTCTCGCGCACGGCCCTCATGCGCCTGCTCAAGGCCGAACCCCTGGTCGGATCCCGTCTGCTGTTGGCGATCTCAGCGCGAATGGCAGAGCGGTTGCGCGAGACGACTCGCAAGATGCGCACATTCGCGCAAATGAACAAGGCTCTGCAAGAGGAACTGCAGTTGGCGATGAACAACCGCACGGCGCGCGGCGGGACCCGCCCGAAGTCCTGACCTTCGGGCCTTCAGGCGCGCACGACCGCGTCAGGCAGTTCGTTGGGGCTCAAGGCCCCAGGGTCAAGCGGGAAATGCTGAACCAGCACCGCCGAGACTTCTTCCAGTGCCTGTGTCAGCCCTTCTTCGAAGCGATCCTCACGCAAGTGAGTCGCCAGACGTTCAACCATGCCTCGCCACTGTCCGTGGTCGACCCGCTCGTCGAGCGCTCGGTCGGCCACAAACTCGATCGTGTGCTCGGCCAGAAGCAGGTAAATCAGCACGCCGTTGTTGTGCTCGGTGTCCCAGACACCCAGCCGTCCGAACCAGCTGATCGCCCGTTCGCGTGACAGACCCCGCATGTCCTGCTCGGCGTCCAGGCGCCACAGGTACGACAGGGGCAGCGCCGCCTCGACGCACAACCGGATCTCGCCCGAATGCCGCACCTCGCTGGCCGCCACCCGTTGGGCCAAGCGCTGGGCCATGTCGTCAGGGACCAGGCGCCGCGTGTCGCTGCTGTCGAGCCAGCGGTGTTTGAGGATGGTGAGCAGTTTGTTCATGGATTACCAGCTCCCCGAAGCACCACCACCGCCAAAATTGCCCCCGCCCCCTGAACCAAAGCCGCCCCCACCAAAGCCGCCACCGCTGTGACCTCCGCCCCCGAAGCCGCCGCCGCCCCAGCCTCCATGACCGCCGCGGCCACCTCGTCCACCGCGTCCGGAGGACGGCATCGAGGGCAGCATCTGGAAAAACAGGGCTGCCAGCATCGCCAGCAAACCCGCGCCGATCGAGATCCAGAATACGGCCGTCAAGACCCAGGCCAGACCGCCTGCCCCGGCCCCGGTCAGCAGCGTGCCCAGCTTGTTGCCGAACAGGCTGCGCAGGACACCGGCGGCAATCGGTACCGCAAACACCAGGAAGATCAGCAGCTCCATCGGCGCGAAATCGACCCCGGCTGTGGATCCCGTCGCACCAGGCAGCGGCAGGTTTTCGCCGGTTACCTTGGAGATGATCTGGTCAACCCCGGCCTGAATGCCACCGGCATAGTCGTTGCGGCGAAAAGCGGGCGCCACCGCCTGGTCGATGATGCGGCGTGCCATCAGGTCAGGGATTGCGCCTTCAAGGGCTTTGCTGGTGGCGATGCGAAGTCGCCGGTCGTCCTTCGCGACGACAAACAACACGCCGTCGCCCACATCACTGCGGCCGATCTTCCAGGCGTCGCCCAGGCGCTGCGTGTAGTCTGCGATGTCTTCGGGCTGGGTCGTTGGCACCAGCACCACCACGATCTGCGTGCCGCGCTGCGCCTCAAAGGCCGCGAGGCGGGACTCCAGCGCCGCAAGCTGCCCGCTGTCCAGCGTTGCGGTCTGGTCAATGACGCGCGCGCGCAACTCCGGCACAGGCAGCACACCCTGGGCCAGGGCGTTCAGCGACAGAAAGACCCAGAGCGCGGCAGCGCAGAGCGCGCGTAACCAGAGACGGGTCATTGCTTGGTGAAGTCGACCTTGGGCGGTGCGCTGATGGCTGCCTCGTTCTCGACCTTGAGGCCTTCCTTGGTCTTGTAGCCGAACACCATGGCGGTCAGGTTGGTCGGGAAACTGCGGGTCAGAACGTTGTAGGCCTGCACCGCCTCGATGAAGCGGTTGCGGGCCACGGTGACGCGGTTCTCGGTACCTTCAAGCTGCACCCGCAGGTCCGAAAAACCCTGATTGGCTTTGAGGTTCGGGTACTGTTCAGCGACCACCATCAGTCGGGACAGGGCGCTGCCCATCTGGGACTGGGCCTCCTGGAATTTGGCCATGGCCGCCGGGTCGTTGACCATCTCCGGGGTCATGGTGATCGAGGTGGCTTTGGCGCGGGCCTCGATGACCTTGGTCAGCGTTTCCTGTTCGAAACCGGCCTCCCCCTTGACCGTGGCGACAATGTTCGGGATCAGGTCGGCGCGGCGCTGGTACTGGTTGAGCACCTCGGACCAGGCCGATTTGCTCTTCTCATCCAGGCTCTGAAAATCGTTGTAGCCACAGCCAGTCAGCAACAGGCTGAAGGCCAGGGCGACGGCCGCAAGCGAAAGACGGGGTTTCATGATGGCTCCTCCAGGGCAAAGACCTATCATAGTGTGCTCAACCAGGACCCGCCCTAGCCCTCAAACACCCACATGCGACGCCCCAAGTTTTCTCCCGGCACTGCGGACGACACTGAAGCAGCGTTCTATGACGCTCTGCAGCACGGAGACCTGGAGCGCCTGATGGAATGCTGGGCTGACGAGGAAGACATCGTTTGTGTGCACCCCGGCGGCGCCCGGCTGGTGGGCCACGCTGCCATTCGAGGTGCCTTCGAGGCCTTGTTTTTGCATGGACAGGTCAAAGCCCATCCCGGCCGTGTGCGTCGACTCGACGCCGGCCACTTCAGTGTGCACAGCGTGATCGAGCGCATCGAGGTGATGAGCGATGACGGCCCGGCCAACGCCTGGGTGGTGTCCACCAACGTCTATGCCAAGACAGCCCATGGGTGGCGACTGCTCTCGCACCACGCCAGCCCAGGCAGCCGTCACGAGCCCGCCGACGCGCTGAACGCTCCGACCGTGTTGCACTGAATCATGGCGAGCGCGCAGTTCTTATACGCCGCGCCGTGGTGGTTGCCCGGTGGCAACGCGCAGACGCTGTGGGCGGCCCTGGTAGCCAAACGCCACGCAGGAGCAGCGCCGCAATGGCAGCGTGAGCGCTGGATCACACCTGACGGGGACTTTGTCGACGTCGATACCACCACTCACCCGGTGGCCCCTGACGCGCCGCTGCTGGTGCTCTTCCATGGGCTTGAGGGATCGTCAGCGAGTCAGTATGCGGTCGCGTTTGCCGACTTCGCTGCGCGCGAGGGGCTGATGCTGGCAGTGCCTCACTTTCGCGGTTGTTCAGGTGAGCTCAACCTTGCCCCGCGCGCCTACCACTCGGGCGACTTTCAGGAGATCGACTGGATGCTGCAGCGCTTTGCTGCCTCTCACCCGGCACGCGCGCTGCTGGCCGCAGGCGTGTCACTGGGCGGCAATGCGTTGCTGCGCTGGGCGGGCGAGATGGGCTTGAGCGCGGCGCGCATCGTGCGGGCGGTGGCGGCGGTGTGCTCACCGCTTGATCTGGCGGCCGGCGGTCATGCCATCGGACGCGGCTTCAACCGGCTGGTCTACACCCGTATGTTCCTGTCCTCCATGGTCCCCAAGGCATTGAAAAAACTGGACCAGCACCCAGGCCTGTTCGATCGGGAGGCGCTGCTGGCCGCACGCGATCTGTACGCCTTTGACAACCTGTTCACGGCGCCGCTGCACGGTTTTCGCAACACCGAGGATTACTGGGCTCGGGCCTCGGCAAAGCCGGTGCTGGCAGACATTCGTCTGCCAGCGCTGGCGCTGAACGCGCGCAACGATCCGTTCGTTCCAGCCTCATCGTTGCCCTCACGGGCACAGGCTGGCGCGCATGTCACGCTCTGGCAGCCGCCACAAGGCGGACATGTGGGATTTCCAGCTTCGCTGGCGCCGCTGGGCCTGCCGGGGCATGTGATGGCCATGCCGGCGGCGGTCGGACGCTGGCTGCTGGCCCATCGTTGAGGCTGGACCATGGACGACATTGTCATCGCGGCGATGGCGAAATGGCCAAACGTGCCGGACTGCCGAGGCTGGCTGGGGCTGGACGCGCGCGGCGACTGGTACATGCGAGACGATCGCTGCCAGCAGGCCGGGCCGTTTGCCGCAGAGCCCGGTGAGGCGGTGGCGCCAGCCAAAGGCTCGCGTCTGCTGCACGACAAACTGATTGCCTATATCGCGCGCAATTACCTGCCCGACGAGCAGGGTCAGTGGTTCTTTCAGAATGGCCCTCAGCGGGTGTACGTCGAACTGGCGCACACACCCTGGGTCTGGCGCCTGCAGCCCGATGGCGCCGTGCTGGCCCATACCGGGCAGGACGCGGGCACGGTGCAGCAGAGCCTGCTGGACGAGAAAGGCCGTTTGTACCTGGTCACGGCGCTGGGCATTGGCTTGGTCCACACGAGCGACATGGCGCTCGCCGGCGACGCGGTGGAGCAAGGGCATTGGGTGCCTGAACCGGTGAGGTCGGACCACCTTCCTGTGGACTGGGGATTTGTCCGCAGTCCACAGCGCCAACAGGCTGGGGCCGCCATGCCATGGTTCGCCAACGGGGCGCGCTGACCGCCCCTGTGCCCACAAAAAAGCCGGTCACAGACCGGCCTTTTCGATGCAAACGCAGCGGGCTTACTTCAGAGCAGCCAGCATGTACTCCACGGCGGCCTTGATGTCGGCGTCCGACGCACCGGAACCACCCTTGGGAGGCATGGCGCCTTTGCCCTTGATGACCGAGGCGGTCAAGCCGTCCACACCCAGGGGGATGCGCGCAGCCCAGGCGGCCTTGTCGCCCGACTTGGGGGCGCCTGCCACACCGGCCGCATGGCAGACCGTGCAAGACTGCTTGTAGAGGGATTCACCCACCTTCGCGCTCGCCACCACGGGCGCCGCGGCTGGGGCCGCAGCCGCTGGTGCTGCAGCGACCGGTGCCGCTGCTGGCGCGGCGGCAGGGGCGGTTTCTGCGGTCGGTGCGGCGGCCGCAGCGGGTGCCTGGGGCTCGGCAAACTTGGCCCCTCCAGCATTGGCCAGATGCACCACCGCGCGACCGATTTCCGCATCGCGATAAGCGCCGCCGCCTTGCGCACCCATGGCCCCTTTGCCCTTGAGCACCGAGGTCAGCAGCGCCTCGTAGCCAAGGCCAATGCGTGGTCCCCAGGCCGCCGCATCACCCAACTTCGGCGCACCTGCAGCGCCACTGTCATGGCACGCCGCGCACTGAGTCTTGTAAACCTCTTCGCCGGCAACCAGAGGGCGATTGGCATCCCGCAACTCGACGGAGCCGATGCGCTGAATACGCTGCGCCGTGGCGAGTTCAGGATCGACGGCCCCGGCGGCGGGCTTGTTGTCCGAGGTCACGTACTGCACCAGGCCAATGATGATGAAAACCGGCGCCACGAAGAAGAAAAATGACGTCCAGAGCAGCTGGGCGGGGGTTTTGATCGGGCCAGTGTGGGAATCGTGCGCGGGGTCGCTCATGGGGTCCTCGGGGCGAGTAAGGCGGAAAGTGGAGGCGGGGATGCCCTGGCGTGGGCAAACAGCCTTCAATTATAACGAGCGGTCCCTGGCTCAAAACCTTGGTCAGTGACCTTTGCACCAGGCTGATCGCGCTTCTGCAGGGGCCAGTGGCGGGGTTGCCAGGGGGCGCGTGTTCAGGTCATGACGGTGGGCCTGTCCCTGCCCGTGTGATGGCGGATGCGCGCCACCGCTTCGGCCAGCGCGATCAGCGGCGCCAGCGCTTCTTGCGCGGGCACGTCCTGGCGCGACGGATCGGGCTCGTGGCGTTCCAGGTAGACGCGCAGGGTCGCGCCCTCGGTGCCGGTGCCGGAGAGGCGGAACACCACGCGCGAAGAATCGGTCAGCACCACGCGCACGCCCTGCTTCTGACTGACCGAGCCGTCCACCGGGTCGG
>JBIIQD010000124.1:0-6723 GCA_044342265.1 Hydrogenophaga sp.
AGCTGGGGATCAGGTCCATCGGTCCCGGCCGGTACAGGGCGTTGAGCGCGATCAGGTCTTCCAGGCGCGACGGCTTGGCGTCGCGCAGCATGCCCTGCATGCCGCGGCTTTCAAACTGGAACACGGCTTCTGTCTGGCCCCGGGAAAACAGCGCATAGACCGCCTTGTCGTCCAGTGGAATGTTTTCGAAGCGGAAGTTCTCCTGGCCCTTGTGCCGCTTCATGATGAACTCGCGCGCGATCTCCAGGATGGTCAGCGTCGCCAGACCCAGGAAGTCGAACTTCACCAGGCCGATGGCTTCGACGTCGTCCTTGTCGTACTGACTCACCGCCGAGTCGCTGCCGGGCTGCATGTAGAGCGGGCAGAAGTCAGTCAGCTTGCCGGGCGCGATCAGCACACCGCCAGCGTGCATGCCGATGTTGCGCGTCATGCCTTCGAGCTTTTGCGCCAGCTCGATCAGCGTCTTGACGTCTTCTTCTTTCGCGATGCGTTCGGCCAGCACCGGCTCCATGTCGATCGCGTAGTTGTTCTTGTCACCATCCACCTTGGGGCTCGGCGGGTACTGCAGCGTCACGCTCATGCCCGGCTTGTTGGGGATCAGCTTGGAGATGCCGTCGCAAAAGCCGTAAGAGAAGTCGAGCACACGGCCCACATCGCGAATGGCGGCGCGCGCGGCCATGGTGCCGAAGGTGGCGATCTGGCTCACCGCGTCCTTGCCGTAGCGGTCCTTGACGTAGTCGATCACCCGGTCGCGGTTGGACTGGCAGAAGTCGATGTCGAAGTCGGGCATCGAGACGCGTTCGGGGTTCAGGAAGCGCTCGAACAGCAGGTTGTATTGCAGCGGGTCGAGGTCGGTGATCAGCAGCGCATACGCCACCAGCGAGCCCGCGCCGGAGCCACGGCCTGGGCCCACCGGGCAGCCGTTTTCCTTGGCCCACTTGATGAAGTCCGACACGATCAGGAAGTAGCCCGGGAAGCCCATCTTCAGGATGGTGGTCAGCTCGAACTCCAGCCGCTCCAGATAGCGCGGGCGCTCGGCCTCGCGCCTGGCCGCATCGGGGTACAGGTGCTTGAGTCGGCCTTCGAGCCCTTCGTGTGAGACGTGGCGGAAGTAATCGTCCACCGACATCACCACGCCATTCACCGGCGGGATCGGGAAGTTGGGCAGCTGCGGCTTGCCCAGCACCAGCGTGAGGCTGCAGCGCTTGGCGATTTCCAGCGTGTTGGCCACGGCGCTGGGAATGTCGGCGAACAGCGCTTCCATCTGCGCGGCGCTCTTGAAGTACTGGTCTCGCGTGAAGCGGCGCACGCGCCGACTGTTGCCCAGGATTTCACCGTCGGCGATACAGACCCGCGCCTCGTGGGCCTCGTAATCGTCCTGGGTCAGGAATTGCACCGGGTGCGTCGCCACCACGGGCAGATGCAGGCGGGCCGCCAGCTGCGCGGCGGCCACCACATGCTGCTCATCACTGGATCGACCGGCACGCTGCAACTCGATGTAAAAGCGGTGGGGGAACAGACTCGCCAGCTGCAAAGCCAGGTCAGTCGCACGCTGGGTGTCACCCTGAACCAGCGCCTGCCCCACTGGACCAGCCTGAGCCCCCGAGAGCATCAGCAGTCCCTCCCCCAGTTCTTGCAGCCAGTCGCGCAGCACCACAGCCCCTGAGCGCCCTTCACTGCGGGTCCAGGCGCGCGCCAGCAGCTCGCTCAAGTTCAGATAGCCTTGCTTGTTTTGCACCAACAGGATCACCCGTGGCATCACGGTCTGGTGGCTGCCCGGCATCGCCCCTGGCGTTTCTTCGGTAAAGCCTTGCAGCATCACCTCGGCCCCCAACAACGGCTTGACCCCGGCGCCTCGGGCGGCCTGGTAGAACTTGACCGCGCCGAACAGGTTGTTCAGATCGGTGATCGCCAGCGCAGGCTGTCCGTCCGAGGCCGCCGCCGCCACAGCGTCATCGATGCGGTTGGTGCCGTCGACGACGGAGAACTCGGTGTGCAGGCGCAGGTGGATGAACATCGGGGATCAAGGCGCCTTTTCGGCGTTGTGGGTCTTCCAGGCGCGGATGGCATCGGCCATGGTCGCGCGGGATTCATGCGGCAAGGCAAATCGTCGCAAAACGAATTCGCCGACAAACATCAGGCCGATCAGCGGGCCACCCAGCAGGTTGGCAAACACCGACCACACCGCCGTGGGGGCCAGCACAAACAGCAGCACCGATCCCAGGGCCATCGCGGCGAAGAAAACGGTCCAGGCCAGCGTCACCTTGCGGGTGTAGACGAACTGTCTGTCGGTCAGCACACCGCCATGCACCCGGCGCGCCATCTGGGTCACCAGTGATTCGTCCGGCCCCCGCAGCGTGCGCCCGAACACCACCGCCAGGAGAAGGTAAACACCAGTCTGCTCGACAAAGAACAGCAGCGCCACCCGGTGGGTCAGCCAGGGCCACAGCAGCGACAGCAGCCCGGCCAGCACACCGATGCCCAGCACCCCCAGCCAGCGCCTGGGCAAACTCCACAACCCGATCGCACAGGCCATTGCCACTGGAGCCAGGGCCAGCGCCGCGCCCCAGGCAGACGGACCCGGATGCGCGCTGGCCACATGGGCCGCCACCGCCCAGGCCACCGCCAACACCGCGGCGCCCACCCCCTTGAGCCAAGGCCACACGGATGGATTCGCCTCAGGGGCTCGCTCGGACGGAGAAAGGGGCATGCGGAACCAGAAAAGTTCAAAGGGCGAAAGGGCTTGATTTTACCGGGCAGACCTCGGTAGAGGCACCCTTGATAGCGCTACTTACAATGCGCTGCACCCACCCAGTCACCCCGTGCTCGTCGCCACCCTATCTCCAGTCAGTGTCAGCGCCTACAGTGCCGTGTCGGCCTTGGGCGACGGCACAGCAGCGATGGTTTCTGCCATCACAGAGCAGCGCAGCGGCCTCTCGCCCTTGGGGCAGCATGACTTTGGCGTGGAACCGTTGGCCCAGCCGCTGGACACCTGGGTTGGCCGGGTGGACGGGCTGGATCAACCCCTGCCGTCACCCTGGCAGCACTGGGACTGCCGCAACAACCGCCTCGCCTGGCGTGGCCTGCAGGCCGACGGGTTCGCCACGGCGGTGAACAAAGCCGTACAGCGCCACGGCGCTGCCCGTGTTGGCCTGGTGCTGGGCTCGTCAACCGCCAGCATTGGCGCCACCGAAGACGCCTATCGTGTGCTGGCGACCAGCGGCATGTTCCCGCCCCAGCCGGACAACCCGGCCCTGCACACCCTGCATTCACTCACGGGCTTCGTGCAAGAAGCGCTGGCCTTAGAAGGCCCGGCGCTGACAATCTCCACCGCTTGCTCCTCCAGCGCCAAGGCGTTTGCCGCAGCAGAACGCTGGTTGCGGCTGGGACTGGCCGATGCGGTGGTCGTGGGCGGGGTCGACAGCCTGTGTTCCAGCGTGCTGTTCGGCTTTCACGCGCTGCAACTGGTGTCTGGTCGGCCCTGTCGCCCATTTGACGTCGAGCGCAATGGCATCAGTATTGGTGAAGCCGCCGGGTTTGCCCTGCTGGAGCGGAGCAGCGAAGGCCTTTTGCTGCTGGGCCATGGCGAGTCCAGTGACGCGCACCACCTGTCAGCCCCGGACCCGATGGGTACCGGTGTCGACAGGGCACTGGACCTGGCGCTGCAACGCGCTGGCCTCACCAGCGCCGACATCGAGTTCGTGCACCTGCACGGCACAGCGACCCAGAAGAACGACGAGGTCGAGGCCAGTCTGTTGATCCGCCGCTTCCCAGCCAGCACCGCCGCCAGCTCCACCAAGGGCATGACGGGTCATACCCTTGGCGCTGCGGGGGCATTGGGGGCAGTGTTCTGTCTGCTGGCGCTGGAGCACGGACTGCTGCCCGGCACCGCCAACACCGAAACGCCCGAGACAGCGATCAAAGACCGGCTGCTTCTGGGACCCGTTCGACGGCAAGTAACCCGCGCGGCCAGCCATTCTTTCGCATTTGGTGGCAGCAACTGCGTGCTGGTGTTCGGACGATCTGAAAGCGCAGCGCCATGACACGCCTTCAAGCCTGCGTAGACGGCATCGGGCTGTGGGCGCCCACCTTGGCGGGGTGGACCTTGGGACAGGTCGCCTTGCGCAGTCAAGCGCTGCCCGCCAACCCACCTCAGCCGATTCCGCCTCCCCACGCACTATCGCCTGCGGAGCGGCGGCGCGCACCTCAGACGGTGGCGCTGTCGCTGGCTGCCGCGGACGAAGCGGTTCGCGCCAGTGGGCACGATGCCGCCAGCCTGCTCGCTGTGTTTGCGTCGACCCACGGCGATTTGCCCGTGATCGACGAGCTGTGCCAGACGCTGTCGCTCACGCCCACGCTGGTTTCGCCAACGCGGTTCCTGCATTCGATACACAACGCGCCCGCCGGCTTTTGGAGCATGTTGACGCGAAACATCAGCGCCAACAGCGCCGTGTGTGGTGCGAAACACAGTTTTTCCCACGGCTTGCTGGAGGCACTCGTGCAGTGCGAGGCCGAGCAGCGCCCTGTGCTCTATGTGGCTTACGACACCGCCGCCGTTGGCGCTTTGACCCACACCACCGCCAGCCAAGGGGCTCTGGCGCTGGCCCTGGTGCTGGCCCCGCACACGGGCCCCAACACCTGCGCGCGGCTTGAATGGCACGTACAGCAAGCTCCTGCCACCGAAGCTCCCCAGCCTCACAGTGTTGCAGCAAGAGCTATGGCGGACAACGCGATGGCGACGGCCCTGCCCTTGTTTGAAGCGCTGGCGGCCCAGCGACCCACCCAAATGGCCTGGCCACTCTCGGCGCACCAGGCGCTGGCCCTGAGTTTGAACCCCTGAAACAGTCTGTTTTCTCCCCGACAGCGCTGCCTGACCCTTGCAATCCGGCGATACTTGCCACATGAACCCACAAACGACCTCCCGCGACGTCGTCATCCTCGGTGGTGGACTCGCCGGTTTGACCCTTGCCCTTCAGCTTCGGCAGGCGCAGCCTGACCTGGACGTGCTGGTCCTAGAGCGA
Source organism: Hydrogenophaga sp. (assembly GCA_044342265.1). GTDB lineage: Bacteria > Pseudomonadota > Gammaproteobacteria > Burkholderiales > Burkholderiaceae_C > Hydrogenophaga. The sequence goes on from JBIIQD010000124.1 coordinate 5,022, forward strand.
CGCACAGGCCTGGCGCCGGAAGCTGCACACAAAGTTGGTGAATCGTCGGTTGAGATCGGCGCGCACTACTTTGACCAGGTGCTGGGTCTGGGAGACCACTTGCGTGGGTCTCAGTTGCGCAAGTTTGGCTTTCGTTTTTTCTTTTCCGAAGGTCGGCGCGATCTGGATCAAGTGACAGAAATCGGTGCCAGCCGCCACCTGTCAGTGCCCAGCTTCCAGATCGACCGCGGCATCTTCGAGAACTTCCTGGTCGAGGAAGCCCGTCGGCGGGGCATCGAGGTCCTCGACGGCTCGATGGTCAAAGAAATTGACTTAGCGCAGGCCGCCTCAGACCCGTCGCCCCTGCACCGGATCGGCTACACCCGTCTGGGCGAGGTCCACCGTGTTCAGTCGCGATGGGTGGTCGATGCCTGTGGTCGCGCAGGTCTGATCAAGCGCAAGCTCGATCTGGCAGAACTCAATGGTCATGCTGGCCACGCCGTCTGGTTTCGCATCAAGGACCGCATCGACATCGATCGCTGGAGCGACAACGCGCAGTGGCGTGAGCGCTGCGACCCGCCCGCGCGTTGGCTCTCGACCAACCACCTGGTGGGCAAAGGCTACTGGGTCTGGTTGATTCCTCTGTCGTCAGGCTCCCATTCGGTGGGCATCGTGGCCGACCCGGCGATTCACCCGATCCACACCATGGACACGTTCGACAAAGCGATGGACTGGCTCAAAGTCTTCCAGCCGCTGCTGTTCGACGAACTCGACCCCAAACGGCATCTGCTGCAGGACTTCGCCTTTTTCAAGCGTTTCTCCTATGGTTGCAAGCAGGTCTTTTCGGCAGACCGCTGGGCATTGACCGGCGAGGCTGGGTTGTTCCTGGACCCGTTCTACTCGCCGGGCAGCGACTTCATCGCCATCAGCAACACCTACATCACGGAGCTGATCAACATGGATCGGCGCGGTGAGCGCCTGGGCGCACGCACCCAATTGTTCGACCAGCTGCTGCATTCGTTCTACGACAGCACCCTGGCGCTGTACCAGGACCAGTACCCCATTTTCGGCGACCCCGAGGTGCTTCCGGTCAAGGTGGTATGGGACTACACCTACTACTGGGGGGTTCTGGCGCAGTTCTGCTTCCATCGTCGGCTGACCGATCTGTCCTCGCTCAGCGCGCTTCGGACCGAGCTCGCGCAATGCCAGGCGCTCAATGTGGCGGTGCAGGCCTTCTTGCGGCGCTGGTCAGAAGTCAGCAAGAAGCGCAATCGGGCTGTCATGCTCGACCAGGCGAAATTACCCTGGTTTGCTGCATTGAACCGCAGCCTCACCGACCAGCTGGACAGCGCGGCATTCGTGACCCGCATCCGTGCCTCGCATGTGCAATTGCACACACTGGCGTCTGAGATGCGCGAGCGTGCGCTGACCGAACACCCTGGTCTGGACGTCAGTGAGCTGGATCGGTTGTTGGGGTCTTCCTTGCAAGCTGAAGTGGCAATATCGGTTGCTGACGCACCGCACGAGCTGCGGATGCTTCAAGAAGCCACGACCTGATACCGAAACGCTGTTCCTGAATCGATGGCCACCCATACCGCATGAAACTGCCGATGTGTTCATACCTGCTCGGATCATCCATGTGGCCTGTGTTGGGCGCCGCGATGGTGTTGGCCACCCACCCCGCACAGGCGGCCGAAGGCAAACCGCTGTGGGAGGCTGGAAT
>JBIIQD010000125.1:0-6721 GCA_044342265.1 Hydrogenophaga sp.
ACGATCAGGCCCAGCGCGGTGGCCGCAGCGGGCACCACCAGCAGCCACAGGAAGTTGTTGCGGATGGTGATGAGGAAGTTCTCGTCGGTGAACACCCAGGCGTAGTTGGCCAGGCCGACAAAGCCCTCGCCAGTGGCGTCCATGAAGCTCAGGCGCAGGGTTTCAAAGAAGGGGTAGACGAGGTACACGCCCAGCAGCAGCAGGGCGGGCGCGATGAACAGCCAGGGCCGAACGCCCTCGCGCAGCCGCTCGCGCTGGCGGCGCGGCATCGACGGCCGGGCCAGCACGTTGTCGAGCAGCCAGTTGCTGCCCGCGAAATACAGCAGGCAGAAACCGACGCTCACGGCGACCGCCGCCAGGGTTTGAATGATGGAGTCGAACATGTTGTGATGGCTTCAGAGGACCTTGCCGAGTGGCAGGTCTCAAGGTACTTCTATTTCAAGGTTTTCCAGCTTTTGTCGATTTCGGCGGCCACGGTCTCAGGGGCTTTGCCACCTGTGTATTCCAGCATGCCTTTCCAGAAGGTGCCTGCTCCCACCGCTGCCGGCATGAGGTCGGATCCGTCAAATCGGATGGCGGTTGCGCCAAGCAGAATGTCGCCCGCCTTGCGCTGAAGCCGGTCTCGGTATTTGTTGCGGTCCACCCCACGAAGTGGGGTCAAAAAGCCGCCACGTGCCATCCAGGTTTCGTGGGCCTCTGGGTGTTGCAGGAATTCAATAAAGGCTCGTGAAGCCTTGCTGTCCTTGGTGATGGTGAACAGCGTGCCACCGCCCAAGACCGGGAAACCCAGCATCTTTTTCAAGTACGGCGGAAAGTAAAAAAAGTCTGCTTCCTGTGCCTGGCGCTCGGGAAAGAAGGCTGAAATGAAGCTGGCCTGGCGGTGCATGAAACAAGAAGGCTGATTGCCAAACAGGCCACGGGGACTTTCTTTGAAGCTGGTGCCGTTCACTGCCTTCGGACCACCAGCCACCATCTTCGGGTCAAGCGCAATCTTTCCGTAGGCCTTGATCGCGTCCAGCACCTTTGGATCGTTGAAGGGGATGCGATTGGTGACCCAGCTGTCGTAGACGGTCGGCGGGTGCAGCCTGAGCATGTAGTCTTCGACCCAGTCGGTGGCCGGCCATCCGCTGGCCGCTTCGCTTTCCAGGCCGATGCACCAGGGGGTCACGCCCTCACCCACCATGCGCTGCGTCAAAGCCTCCAGCTGTTCCATGGTCTGGGGAACCTTGTAGCCCTTTTCCTGGAAACGTTTGGGGATGTACCAGACCAGGCTCTTGACGTTGACGTTGAAGGGAAGGCCGTAAAACTCCTTCTTTCCTTGAGCATTCGTGAACTGGCCCAGCTCGGCCCAGGAGTTCCCGGCTGCGTAGGCCCGTTCAATCCAGGCCCGGGTTTTTTCTCCGAGTGGGGTCATGGCGCCCATGGCGGCCAGTTGCGCGGCCAGGCCAGGCTGGGGAATGACCGAGATATGGGTGGAGGTGCCACTCTTGGCGTTGGCGAGAATTTCCTGTTCCGAGCTTTGCGAACAGGCGTGCCGCACGACTGCACCGGTCTGGCGTTCAAAAAGGGACGTGACGCGGCGAAAGTTATCGCCCTCGGCACCGGTCCAGGGGCAGCTGATGGTCAGGGTCTCACCATTGAGCGACGGGCCCCGGTAGTTTTCTGCAATGGCCGGGTGCACCCAGCCGATCCCCATCACCACGGTCATCAAGAGATACCCACGGATCCGCGATGCGCACTGCGCACGCAGACCTTTCAGGGACAAGGGCATGAACGAGCGGGGCATGGTGCTTTCTCCTTCGGGTCGGAAGAACAAAAAAGGGCGCCAGTCCAGAAAACCAGCGCCCTTGTTCAATCGCCTTTACTTCAACGCATCCCAGCTCTTCTGGATGTCGTCGGCCACGGCCTGGGCCGACTTGCCGCCCGAGTAGTCGACCATGCCCTTCCAGAAACTGCCAGCACCCACGGCGCCGGGCATCAGGTCGGAACCGTCAAAGCGGAAGGTGGTCGCGCCCTGCAGGATCTCGCCCTGCTTGCGCAGGCCCTTGGTCTTGTACTTGGCCAGGTCGACGCCCTTGTGCGGGGTCAGGAAGCCGCCCTCGGCCATCCAGATTTCGTGGGCTTGTGGGTGCTGCAGGTATTCCATGAAGGCCTTGGCGCCCTTGCTGTCCTTGGTGATCGTCATGATCGTGCCGCCACCCAGCACCGGGTTGCCCAGCTTCTTGCTGGCAAAGGAGGGGAAGTAGAAGAAGTCGGCGTCATCGGCCTTGCCTTCGGGAAAGAAGGCTGGGATGAACGAGGCCTGGCGGTGCATGTAGCACTTGGGCGGCGAGCCGAACAGACCCTTGGGGCTGTCCTTGAAGCTCACCGTGGCCACGGCCTTGGCGCCGCCGTCGACATAGGCGTCGTTGCGCGCGAACCAGCCGTAGGCGTCGATGGCGTCCACGACGCGCTTGTCGTTGAACTTCATCTTGTTGCTGGTCCACTCGTCGTAGACCTGCGGGCTCTGGGTGCGCAGCATCATGTCCTCGACCCAGTCGGTCGCGGGCCAGCCGGTGGCGGCGTCCGAACCCAGGCCGATGCACCAGGGCTTGCCACCGTCGGCGGCGATCTTCTTGGTCAGGTCCTGCAGCTCCTCCATGGTCTTGGGCACTTTGTAGCCCTTCTCCTTGAAGTTCTCGGGGATGTACCAGACCAGGCTCTTGACGTTGACGTTGTAGAACAGACCGTAGAACTGTTCTTTGCCGTCCTTGCCTTTGTAGGTGCCCAGGTCGGCCCACGAACTGCCGGCGGCGAAGTTGCTCTTGACCCAGTCGCGCGACTTGTTGCCCAGCGGCGTGAGGCCGCCGATGGCGGCCATGTTGGCGGCCAGGCCGGGCTGCGGGAACACCGAGATGTTGGACGGAGACCCGGCCTTGATGTCGATCACGATCTGCTGCTCCGAGCTTTGCGAGCAGGAGTGCTTCACGGTGGCGCCGGTGGCCTTCTCGAAATTGGCGATCACTTTCTTGAAGAAACCCTCTTCAGCGCCGGTCCAGGGACAGGTGATGGTGACGGTCTCGCCCTTGAGGTCCGGGCCTTTGTAATCGGCAGCGTGGGCAGTGACGCCCATCGTGCCCAGAGCCAGTGCGGCTGCGCCGGCGAGGGTGGTGGTTTTGAACATCTTGCTGGTCTCCTGAGTAAAGCTCTGCGGCCCATCCGCAAAGCGGGGTAAAAATGACTATCGGTGGATCAGATGCGCAGCCCTGCTGCGTCAAAGCGGTACAGGTGTTCGGCGCGGTAGCCCAGCCGCAGGGTCTCGCCCGGCTGAACTCTCACCGTGCCCTCGACCCGAGCGGTGAGTTCACCCAGCGCACCGGCGTCGATGTAGGCAAAGGTCTCGTTGCCCAGCAGCTCGGCGTGGCGCAGCGTGCCTTCGATCGGGCCGTCGGCCTCCACCCGCAGATGTTCGGGGCGCACGCCCACGCAGTGCGCGCCCAGCGCCTGGGCATGCGCGCCTTCCATGAAATTCATTTGCGGCGAACCGATGAAGCCCGCCACGAAGCGCGTGGCCGGGCGGTGGTACAGCTCCAGCGGCGCGCCCACCTGTTCGATGCGGCCCTTGTTGAGCACCACGATCTTGTCGGCCAGCGTCATCGCTTCGACCTGGTCGTGCGTCACATAGACCATGGTCGCGCCCAGGCGGCGGTGCAAGGTCGCCAGCTCCACCCGCATCTTGGTGCGCAGCGCCGCGTCCAGGTTCGACAGCGGCTCGTCGAACAAAAACACCTTGGGGTTGCGCACGATGGCGCGACCGATGGCCACGCGCTGGCGCTGGCCGCCCGAGAGCGCCTTGGGCAGGCGCTGCAGGTAGTCGCCCAGCTGCAGGATGGCGGCGGCTTCGTTCACGCGGCGCAAGATCTCGTCCTTGGGCACCTTGGCGATCTTCAGGCCAAAGGCCATGTTGTCGAACACCGTCTTGTGTGGGTACAGCGCGTAACTCTGGAACACCATCGCCACGCCGCGTTCGCTTGGCGGCAGGTCGTTGACCACCTGCTCGGCGATCTCCAGCGTGCCGCTGGTGATGTCTTCGAGACCTGCGATCATTCGCAGCAGCGTGGTCTTGCCGCAGCCCGAAGGCCCCACGAACACCGCGAACTCGCCCGGCTCGATGTCCAGGTCCACACCGTGGATGACATCCACACGACCGTAGCTCTTCTTGATCGCTCGCAAACGCAACCCGGACTGGGCCATGGGGAAAACCTTTCATGTCGGCCTCGGGGGATAAGCAGGCCGGTCAGCACACCGCATCGAAGGTAAAATTACAGCACCGATGCAATCGATTGCATTCTGGGGTTTGCCCTATGTCTGAGGAACAAACTGGTTACGAATGGACAGGGGGGTGGCGCGCGGCTCAGGTGCTGCTCTCGCGCCGGATCAGCTGTGCGGGGAGCACGAGTGCGCGGCGAGGCTTTCTTTCCATCGCCTCGAACAGCAAATCCACCAGTGCGCGACCAGCCTCGCCCGTAGGCTGGCGGATGGTGCTCAGGGTCGGATGCACATGGTCGGCCAAGGCAATGTCGTCGTAGCCGACCACTTTGACCTCTGCAGGGACACTGATGCCGCGCTCGGTGAGCGAGCCGATGAGCGAAATCGCCGTGACGTCGCTGGAGGCAAAGATGGCATCGAAGGACGTGGCCTTGTTCAGCCAACCATCAATCACTTCGCGGATGCGCGAGTCCCCGAACAAGAAAGACTGCAGCAAGCGAGGGTCCAGCTCGATCCCTGCTTCGGTCAGGGCGCGGGTATAGCCCTGGTACCGCTGACCCGCTTCCGGGTGCGATGTGTCGCCGAAAAATGCAATGCGGCGGCAGCCTTGTTCGATCAGGTGGCGCGTGGCCAGGTAGCCACCCATGGCGTTGTCGCCGCCGACCACCGGGTAGAGCGCGTCGGGGAGATTGGCGCCCCACACCACCATCGGGAACCCGTCGCGGGTGAGTTCATTGAGGTAGTCGTGCAGGGTCAGCTGGCCAATCACGATCAAGCCGCCCACCTGGCCGCTCTCGACCATGTCGGAGAGCACATGCTTGCGATCGTCCTTCAACCGGGTCAGCAAAAGGCTCAGGCCACGTTCATCGAGGGTGTCGGCCACCGAACCGAGGATGCTCAGCAAAAACGGGTCAGAGATCATCTGCATGCTGTCGCCCAGGATCACCACACCCACCGTTTGAACGCCGCGCTTGCGCAGATTTGCGGCGCCAACGTTGACCCGATAGCCCAGCGAATTCGCCAGCTCGCTGATGCGGTTGCGCGTAGCCTCCGGTATCAACGGGCTACCACTGAGGGCTCGCGAGACCGTGGACGCTGAAACGCCGGCCAGGCGTGCGATGTCCGCCATTTGCATGCGCTTGCGACCACGCTCGGGTGATGTTTCGGTGCTGTGCGCAGACGGCAACGCAGTTTTTGCTGCAGGTTTCTTGAGCGGCATCATTGGATTATTTCATCCTGTGGCGAGAGTTCTTTGCGCACGAAAAAAAGCCCGGGAACCTTGCGGAACCCGGGCCAACTCTGATTGCCGAGAGGAAAATGGGTTCGATTTCCCTTTCAGGTTATCTCACCCCCGGAACGATCGGGAACCCCGATCAAAAACCGTAGTTGATGCGTACGCGTGCGCCAGTCTGGTTCTTGCTGCCCGATCCACCCTTGGCGAAGCTGAAAGCGGGAGTGATCGAAGCGCCCTTAACACCCAACAGAGGCAGCGTATATGCGGCATACACGCTGGTGTTCTTGGCGCCACTGGCACCCTTGTCTTGCAACAGGCCGACGCCTGCAGGGCCAAAGGTGGCGTTCAGGCCGAAGGACTTGTCGTCTTCCATCTTGGCGAAGTTCAGGTTCATGCTGGCATCCTTGCTCAGCGCATAGCCCAGCGACGCGCCGAAGCCATTGGTGCTGCCGCTTCCGCCCACCACCCGGACCGACTCCACGCCGGCACGCACGGTGACAGGACCGGCGCCGAAGCTGACGGCAGGGCGCAGGCCACGGGACTCACCCTTTTCCTTGCTGTACACGACACCCACTTCAATGCGGGCCGGGCCAGCGTTGAAAGCAGGGGCAATGTGCACGCTGTCCTTGCCGAAGCGACCGCGCAGCTTGTTGGCCTTGTAGCCGCCATAGCCGCTGTTCTCTACGTAGACGTCCTTGCCCAGGGGGAACAGGTCCATGCCTTCGAAGCGGCCCATCTTTACATCCATGCCGGCGTTGCCGAACTGGACCCACATGTCGTCGGTGCCGGTGTCGCCGTCTTTCTTGAGCAGCAGCGAGGCGCGAGCGGCGACGAAAGCGTCACCGTTGGTGGCCTTGGCGCCCACGTTGAATTCAACGCGGCCGCCCATGTTCAGGTCGCTGTCGCGGGCATTGGAGGCGTCTTTCACCTTGCTCTGGAACGTCGTGTCCAGTTCCAGGTTGGCATCCATGGTCATTTGGGCATGGGCGGAAAAGGCGGTGGCGCAAATGGCAGCGGCGGCTGCAAATTTGAAGCTGTGTTGCATGAGGTACTCCGGAGTGTGAATGTTGTGGACCACTTTCTCCTGTACCGATGTTTCATGACATGACGCACAACATCGGCCGGGAAAGCCACTGAATTCGACCATCGATGCAACCGTTTGCATTTCAGTAAAAACCCTAGGCGTGGCGCCGTAACCAGTACGTAACTACTAAAAAACAACAGCGATGCGTTCGAGGG
>JBIIQD010000126.1:0-6690 GCA_044342265.1 Hydrogenophaga sp.
TGCCCGGGGAACAGCATGGTTGCGACCTGCGCCTGGATCTGGTGGCATCGCCCGGCAAGGCGGTGTTTGCGTTCGCGGGCCAGCCCTCAGCGATGTTGGCCTACACCGACAATGCCAGCGTGTATTTCGTGGATCGGCGACAGGTGTTGCAGGACCAGTCGTTTCGCATCGAAGACCAGCACACCCAGGTACTCGCCAGCGCGTTCCCAGGATGGACCCGAGACGGAAGAATCGTGTTTGGTGCCAGCTGGAAAGAATGTGTGGCGGGAGCTGCCTGTGTGGACCGGGCTGGCTATGTGGTCGCTGACCCCTATCAGAACCCTGACTACCGACAGCAATTGCAGCGTTTCGGATTGCGTCCTGACAAGCTTTGCGTCACCTGGACGGAAGTGCTGGCCGAGCGGCGCCGATTCGCCGCCCTTCATGGGCTAGGGCTTTGAGCGCGTGGGACAATTCAGGTCATGAACACTGTCAACGCCGACCCGGCCGAGCTGGCCAAATTCTCTGATCTGGCCCACCGGTGGTGGGACCCCGAAAGCGAGTTTCGGCCCTTGCACCAGATCAACCCGCTGCGCTTGGGCTGGATCGATGGCCAGGTGGCATTGGCTGGAAAACGGGTGCTGGACATCGGCTGCGGAGGTGGCATCCTGTCCGATTCCATGGCGCGCAAAGGTGCAGAGGTCACGGGCATCGACCTCTCCACCAAGGCACTCAAGGTCGCGCAACTGCACGCCATGGAAGCTGGGACCACGGGCGCCAGTTACCGCGAGATCAGTGCTGAGGCGCTGGCCCAAGAGCAAGCTGCCAGCTTCGATGTGGTCACATGCATGGAAATGCTGGAGCATGTGCCAGATCCTTCGTCGGTGGTGCGAGCCTGCGCCACCCTGGTCAAGCCCGGCGGCTGGGTCTTCTTCTCCACCATCAACCGCAATCCCAAGTCGTTCCTGTTTGCCATCGTGGGCGCTGAATACGTGCTGCGTATGTTGCCCAAAGGGACGCATGAGTACGCCAAGCTGATTCGGCCCAGCGAACTGGCGGCTTACTGCAGGGTGGCCGAGCTGTCGCTGCAGGGCACGAGAGGTCTGGAGTTCAATCCCCTGACCCAGCGCTACTGGCTCAGCGGTGACACCAGCGTCAACTACATGGTAGCCACGCGCCGGTCATGAACAGGTCATGAAGGCGCTGGCTGGTGTCAAGGCGGTGTTGTTCGACCTGGATGGCACGCTGATTGACAGTGCGCCAGACCTGGCGGGTGCAGCCAATGCCCTGCGCGAGTGCCGTGGCTTGGCGCCGCTGGAAACGCAGCTTTACAGAGCCCATACGGGGTCGGGCGCACGAGGCATGCTCAAGGTTGCCTTCAACCTGGCGCCTGGTGACGCCGCCTTCGAAGACCTCAAGCAACAGTTTTTCATCGAGTACCAGGGGCGACTGACCCTACAAACCGGATTGTTCAATGGCGTTGAGCGATTGGTCGAAACGTTGGAAGCGGCCGGCATGCCCTGGGGTGTAGTTACCAACAAGGGCGCGCGCTTCACCGAGCCCTTGACGCAGGAGTTCCCTGTGTTTTCCGGAGCCGCTACTGTGATCAGCGGCGACACCACGCCCCATACGAAACCGCATCCCGCGCCATTGCTCGAAGCTGCCCGCCGTTTGGGCATTTCACCTGCAGAGTGTTTGTACGTGGGAGACGATTTGAGAGACATCCAGGCGGGACAATCGGCTGGGATGCGCACGGTGGCCGCGCTGTATGGCTATCTGGGTGCAGATGCCGATGTGGTGAGCTGGGGCGCTGATCGTTTCATCGAAGAACCGCTGGGGCTCTTGAAATGGCTGGAACTGCCTTAAACTCTGTTCTCCTGGGGCTGCACTGGTTTCGACGTGGGTTCGGACGCGCGGCAGGGCATGTCGAGGTTCTGTCACCTCGTAAAACAGCAGAAAAAAACTAACTGCAAACGACGAACGTTTCGCACTCGCCGCTTAATTGCCGGTGAGCTTTGCAACAGCATGCCTATGGGCTGGGCAAGGGTTCGAACGGCGCAAGCCGCAAGAGTCCAGGCTGCAAAGATAATTCAATAGGCTGGTCGGGCGCCGGGTAACTTGGCGCACGACGAGACTCAAGGTTGCTGGCGTCCTTCTCAGCGTGCCGCTGCGCGGTGAAGGAAGCGAGATACAAATCAGACGGCTACACATGTAGAACTGCTCGAAGAAGGCTTGCGGACGGGGGTTCAAATCCCCCCAGCTCCACCATAACCTCAGACAAAGGCCGCTAGGAACATACACCTAGCGGCCTTTTTCTTTTGAAAATCAAAGATCTACAGGGCAAAGACGTACAAAGACCGCTGTTGACAGGCAAGCGAGAGCGAGGGAGCATTTGAGGGAACAAACCTCGTTTTTGTCTCCAGTGGGTGAATAAAGATCCTCGTACATGGGGGGAACGGGGCAAAAAGGTGTTCCCCAATGCCGCTCACGGCTTTGGATGCCCGCATCATTGCGGGCGGGGGTAGCCGCGATGGGCGGTGCCAAGCCGATGGCGCTCATCGACATTGATGGTGATCCTCGGGTCTTCAAGCTCTTCAACAACGAGAGCGTGGATACGCGGCGGATCGAGCATGTCACCATGACCTTGGCTGCGCGCGCAGGCTTCACCGTGGCGCAGACCCAGCTGATCCCGTTGGTCGGGTTCAATGCGTTGGTGATCCTCCGTCTCGACCGCGAGCGAAACCACCGCATCCACAGTATCTCGACGGGCACGGCCATCTGTGCCACCACCGTCCGTGGAGAGGAGCCGCAGATGGGTTACCCGTAGCTCGCCCGAATCTTGCGTCGGGGTGGTGCAAGACGGCGTGATTCAGCGTGATGCGCGCGAGCTGTTTCGCCGCATGGTCTTCAACATCCTGATAGACAACACCGACGACCACGAAAAGAACCACGCCTTGCTGGTGGTCAACCCTTACGACATCGGGAAGCTGAAGCGGGTACCGGCCTACGATGTGTTGCCCGCGCACTCCGGGCAGTGTTGCCAGGAATTCATCTGTGGCGCAGGCGGTCGGGACTCTACGCTGGGCAACGCCTTGTCAGAGTGCGGAACGTTTGGACTGGAACCGGATGAGGCTGCTCACGAGGTGGTCGCCGACATTGAGGTGGTCAACAGCTGGCGCTCGCACTTTGTCCAGTTCGGCGCGATGGCAAGCGACATAGAACATCTGGCGGCCTTCATCGATGGCGATGGCCTGCTGGAGCAGCGAAGAGGCTTTGCCCCGGCGTTGTATGCAAGGGCGGATGCCAAAGGTGCGAGGTGCGCAAGACGCGGTCCTTTCTCGGACGAGCCCCGCTGACCCTCTAAGGTGTGCAGCTTGATGGGTCGCTCGGGTAGTTGTGCTGCTCGGCTTTTTTCTGGGCGCCAGAAGGCTTGCTGTCTTGGCGAAGCGACAACTCGTTCAAGCGTGCTTGCCTAGTGCTCCAATCGAAACTGGGGTTTGACCTTCAGCATGAACAAGACGAGGACATGAGCGCAGAACCGAAGGATAGGCAGGAAAAAATCCAACTTAACTTCTGTAAGTTCAAGTGTCCTCGCAGGTTCTGCGGCAACTTTCAATAGAACCTACTCCACCATCCGTTTCACTCGGCAAAGGGTAGGCGTCGGCTACATAGGCGGGCCCCTTCATCACCCTGACGATGAAGCAACCCAGCGCGAGCGTCAACATCAATGTCCAGTGCAGCACGACGACACCGAACATCGTGTAGTCCCACAGCAGCATCTCGCGCGCGCCAGCGCTGGACGCCAAGACCGCCGGGGAAAGCACTCGATTCAAGCCTGAAATCACCAGAGGTATCAGGGTGCCCCACAGCAAGAAGGCGGGGAGTCGTTGCCAGATCTTGTGCTCCCATCCCGGCGCCGAACGCTCAAAGCCTGGAAGTATGTTGAAGAGATTCATGATCACCTCGTCTTCATTGGATGCTGATGGATCTGCCCACTAGAACACCAGTCTTTGGCCAATCCCCAACACCTTGCAGCAGCCCATGGACGGCAGCGTCCACGCCACCAGCCGACCGGGGCTGGCCAGATGATGGTTCACGAGTCCCGATTTTGGGGCGGTATCGGCGGCTGCTCCGCACGGACTGAATCGATCGCTGGGGCCTGCGCCAACGGCGTATGGCACATCTTCTCACCGTCCCACAGCTGGCCACACCAGCAGCGGCCTTCCTTGTCGATGATGCAGGTACCGCTGCCGCAGCAGCGCGGGTCGTCGTTCATTCTGTACTCCTGGATGTCACGTCAAGCTGTTTCACACCGATATCAGACTTACTTGATGCCCAGCGCTGGAGCGCAGGTCGCCAGCGCAGAAAGAGCCTGTAGACACGCTCCATCAACCAGGTCGCGCCCGGCACTCGACCTATCCGTGACAGCCATCTCCAACCGGGCAGCGCCCCCCATAGGGCAAGGAAAGCCTGCGCTCCGCTGATGAGTTCACCGTCAAAGCCGCGCACGTGAAAGCGCTTCAGCAGTTGTTCGCGCGAGGTGTCGGGTGGCAGCGCTGATGGCAACGGGCACGCGGTGTCGCTGATATCGACGTAGCACACTGGTGCATCAGATCGCAGTGGCTGCAGGCCGCGATAGACGGCGATTTCGCGACGGCACAGTGGGCAGCCGCCGTCGTACAACACGGTCAGCGCCCCCGACCCTTCGCACATCACTTTGGTTGCTTCGGTCACCATGCGGGCACCTCGTTGACCGCCAGCAAGTCGGCGGCCGAGCTCAGCCCGCGCGAGGCGCGAACCCACCATTGCGAAAAAGAGTCGCAGCGACGATCCACGGCCGGGAAGAGGGCTGGTGCCGCCTCGCACTCGGCCCAGTTGTGCAGCCAAGGCGCCAAGTGGGGCTCACTGATGCTTCGCACCCTGCGAGCGTTCTTCAAGGCGGAGCTGATGGAGTCTGCGTCTCCGTGCCAGCGGTGCGAAGCCAGCTCCGCCATGCGGCTGCCCACGAAGTGCCAGCGTCGTTGGCTCCACGGCCAGGCACGGTGGAAGTCTGCCAAAAAGATGCCGATGATCTGCGTGTCGGTGGGCAGGGAGGGGGGCAGTTCGCCGAGGCTCCAGGGATGCACGAGCCAGACATCGCGGCCAGCAACCGCAGCAGCGTCAGGAGCAGTCAAGCCCAGTGCGTCAGGCGGCTCGGCCGCCAGGCGGGGCTCCACGTGCGCCAGGACATCCGGCGGCTCGCGCGGATTGTCCAAACGGTGAGGTAGCCCTGGCTGACGCGCCAGTTGGTCGAGTGCTGCGTAGGACTGATCGATCTCGCTGCCTGGGCTGTGCCAGGGCGCGGGCGCATAACGGGCCACGTTTTCAGCGTTGAACAGGTACGGTTTGTGGCTGCCAGTACCGGCCACCCATTGCCAACTGAGGTGATTGCTGGCCAGGTCGCCGTCGAGCAAATGGCCGTACAACCAATCAGCGCCGGCGCGCCAATGCACCTTGCGCATGTGCACCACATAGCTGGCCAGCCACATGCGCGCGTGGTTGTGCAGCATGCCGGTGGCGTAGAGCGCACGCACCGCCTCGTCGATCGCCGGCACACCGGTGCAAGCCTGCCGGATGTCGTCGGGCAGTACGCCAGCGTAAGCGTCGTCGGGCAGCGGACCTTGGTGCAGCGACTTCAGGATGCCATCAACCCTGTGGTGCCACACATGGCGGAAGTAGGCGCGCCAGCCGAGCTCGTAGACAAACTTGTGCCGTATGTCCAGCGCATGCCGTTTCGTGACACCGGCGAGCACTTCGGTCAGCGTGACGAAGCCGTGCGTAATGTACGGAGACAGCTGGCTGACGGCGCCATCGAGCGCGTTGCGCGTACGTGCATAGGTGGCCGGCCGCACAGCGGCAATGCGGGCTTGCGCAGCAGCGAGCGTCGGCGCGAAGGTCTCATGCATGCGCTTCGACCCCCGCGGCATGCCCAACTTTGCCAACCAGGTCGACCCCGACCTCACCTCGGCGGATAGCCGCTGCGCGTTCGTTCACCGCCAGCTTTTGCGCAACCGTCAGGCGCGCCACGTTTTTCACCTGCAAGGCCATGCGCGGGTTTTTTGCCAGCGCTGTTTCATGACGCATCAGAAAGTCCCAATACAACGTCGTGTACGGGCAGGCGTTGTCACCGCTGCGCTGTGCCGGGTCATAGCGGCAACCTGTGCAGTGTGGGCTCATGCGCTGGATGTACTTGCCGGTGGCGATGTAGGGCTTGCTGCCCATCACGCCGCCGTCGGCGTACTGGCCCATGCCCAGGGTGTTGGGCAGCTCCACCCATTCCACGGCGTCCACGTAAACCGCCAGGTACCAGGCGTGCACCTGTTGGGGTTCTACCCCGAGCATGAGTGCATACAGGCCGGTGACCATCAGGCGCTGAATGTGATTCGCGTAACCGTGTTCCAGCGACTGTGTCAGTGCGTCACGCAGGCAGGCCATGTCAGTGGCACCAGTCCAGAACCAGGCGGGAAGGTCCTGCCGCGCGTCCAGCGCGTTGCGTTCCCTGTATCCCGGCATCTGGGTCCAATAGACGCCGCGCACATATTCGCGCCAGCCCAGGATTTGGCGGACAAAGCCTTCTACGCTGGCCAAAGGTGCATGCCCGTCTTGGTAGGCCGCTTCGGCTGCGGCCACCACTTCTCGCGGATTCAGGAGTTTGAGGTTGAGCGCGGCCGA
>JBIIQD010000127.1:0-6685 GCA_044342265.1 Hydrogenophaga sp.
GCTAGACTGGGCAACCCCCGCCGAATTCGCCCGTCGTTGCAGGCAATTGCCTGCAACGACGATCTCAGTGGAGCCGGAAATCTCTACTTCCGAGCGGTACTGAATCGGGTACAGGGTCATTGACGGACTTCACTAACTTCAGACTGGTACGGCTGCTGGGGGGCAGGTCACCGTTACCCTTGACGAGCCTTCATGGCCGTCGCTTCGATTTCAATCTTCATGCGCGGGTCCAGCAGCGATGCGGAGATCATCATCGCCGCAGGTCGCACCTCGCCGAGGTACTTGCGCAGGACGGGCCAACACTTGGGGAAATCGCTGCCGACGGGCAGGACGTAGTTGATGCGAACAATGTCCTTGAGGCTGGCGCCTGCGTGAGCCAGCGCCGATTCGATGTTCTTCAAACATTGCTCAGTTTGGCTTTCGATGTCTTCGGCGATGGTCATGGTGGCGTAGTCGAAGCCTGTGGTGCCCGACACGAACACCCAATCGCCTTGCGACACTGCACGGGAGTAGCCGATTTCGGCTTCAAAGCTGGACCCTGAGGAGATGAGTTGTCGTTGCATAGACATGTCTTGAGATTGGGTTGGATGGGGCTTAACTTGTAGCCCGAGTTGGCCGGTCAAGCCGCCGGGTGCTTGGCAGTCTACGCGGGGCGGCTCAATTGACACAGCGGGACCTGTCAACGGGCCGCAACGGGCACATCGCGCTGTCCTTGGCGGTGGGTCCGTGCAGTGGAGAGGTGGCGATCACGGATGACCGGTGATAGCCAGTGATAACCATAATCACATCCACAAATAGCCAAAGCCAGCCGTTTCACTGCCCGGTCGCGACGTACCAGGTGCCTCGCCCAACCCCCTGTTTGACCAGGTGGCCATCTCTCACGAGTCTGGCCAGGTGGGCCTTGATGGTGGCGCGGTTCGCGCCGGTCTGTTGTTCCGCCTGCGCCGTGGTCAGCCTGCCGTGCTCTCTGGCCAGGGCCACCATGTCGGCGGACAGTTTCGGCAGGCGCTGCGACAGCAGGTGCTCTCTTTCGACCTTCACAGACAGGCGCTGGACCTGTGAACTCAAGGACGAGAGGAAGAACACCAGCCAGGGTTGCCAATTGGGGCTCTCGGCGCGGATCGTTCCCTGTGTCTGGCGCAGTGCCAGGTAGTACCCGCCCTTGTTCTGTTCGATGATGCTTTCCAGCGAGCTGTAGGGCACGTAGCCATAGCCGAGCTGGAGCATGAGCAGCGTGGTCAGGATGCGCGACAGGCGCCCGTTGCCATCCTCGAAGGGGTGTATTTCCAGAAACACCACGACAAAGACCGCCACGATCAGCAAGGGGTGCAAGGTTTTGTTGTCGCGGGCGTACCGCACCCAGTCCACCAGTTCCTGCATGAGGCGCGGCGTGTCGAAGTGTGGGGCGGTCTCGAAGACCACGCCCAATTGCTGGCCTGCTTCATCGATGGCCACGACGTTGTTCGGCACTTTTTTGTAGTGGCCGCGGTGGTGCGCGTCTTTGTCAGAATGGGTCAGCAGATCGCGGTGCAGTTGCTGGATGTGGTTTTCGTTGAAGGGGATGTGCTGCCAGGACGCGAAGAGCAGCTCCATCACCTCGGCGTATCCCGCCACCTCCTGTTCGTCGCGGGTGGAAAATTTCTTCACCTTGAGATTCGAGAGCAGGGCACCCACTTCGGCGTTGGTGAGCTTGCTGCCTTCAATGCGCGTCGAGGAGGCGACGCTTTCAACGGTGGCCACGCGGCGCAAGGCCAAGAGTCTTTCCGGCGCCAGAGAACCGAGCGCGCGCCACGCACCTTTGAACTCGTCAATCTGTGCGATGAGGGCCAGGATTTCTGGTGTGATGTGGATGCTGTCGGTCTTGAGCATGTCCACAAATGTATCCGTAAATATCCACAAATCAAACGGCCCGCCTGCTACCTTCCAGAAGTCGCCCTGCCCTGTCCAACGCTCACCCACGGTGGACTCACTCTGCACGAAACGCACCCATGAACCCCTGGCAACTCCAGCAAATGATCAAAGCCTCTGGCTGGCCCTTGGCCGCGGAGCATCTCGCGCCCGGCGCCGACTTCAATGCGCGGCTGGTCGGCGGGCTGGTGCCGTTGCACTGGGCCATTGCGGGCGGCAAGGCGGGGGTGGTCAAGCACATGATCGAGCACGGCGCGAACGTGCTGGACGCGGCGGCCGATGGGCAGACGCCGCTGACGCTGGCGGTGGGTTCGGGCAGCTTTCAGGTGGTGATGCTGGTGATCGACCGGCTCAAGGCACTGGGCGCGCCGCCGCCGGACGAGGCGCTGCGCCAGCAACTGGCCAAGGCCTTTGGCGAGCGCCACACCGACGCGAAGAACCGCTTGCTGCAGACGCTGCGCGATTGGGACCGGATCGCGAAGAAGCCGCGCCCTTTGGCGGGTTGAACGCTGGTGGGGCGCGGGTCGGCGCCACCTTTCAATCCGCTGCGACGGCCCGCCTGCGCCACAGGGCCCGCAGCATCACGGCCACCACCGCGAGGTTGATGGCCAGCAACGATGCCGACAGGGCGGTAGGGCGCATGACGAGTTCAAACAGTTCGAACGGTACGTAGATGGCGCCGCTGCCAGCGGCCAGTATCTCGGCCCAGGCTTTGGCGAAGAACAGGCCCCAGGCTTCGATGAAGCGCAGCGCGGCGTAGGCCAGTGCACCCAACACGATCAGTGGCAGCTGCCCGTTTTGCAGCTGGTCGATGGCGTTGAGCAGCGCGCCCGGGTAGTGGGCGGCGGGGTTGAGGTGGGTGTGCGTCATCAGCCGCACGACCAGGGCATGAAGGTTGTGGTGCACCAGCGCGAGCACACCGGTGGTGGCCAGCACCACGACCAGCCCTTTGAGGGCTTCGACGGTGGCGATCCAGCGAATGGGCGTGGCGGTGGCTTTCATGCCGAGAAGCATCGCACAGGGCACGGATTTCGCGCCAAACCCGAAGAACCGCCCTGGTTTGTGGATGGGCGCGTGGGCGTCGGCGAGCGAGCGATGGCGGGCTCAGTGCATATATAGATGTTGTTTTTCAGACTGTTTTCATACATCTATGTATTTTTTGAATCTGTTTAAATCCACGTTTTGCTTGAAATTTATGGAAATTCTGCCAAAATTATTCATAGAACTATTAGATTTTCCACTCAAGCAAGGTCTATGTATGCCCAAGCAGAACACCAGCCCCTTTGAGCACCCGCAAGCCGTTCTTCAAGAGATCGAACGGCTGGCGCAGCACATCGTGGTGGCGCGCAAGCGGCGCGGCGAGACGCAGGCGCAGTGGGCGCGCAAGCTGGGGGTGTCGCAGCCGACCATGGCGCGCATCGAGCGCGGCGATCCTTCCGTGGCGATGGCTTCTTATGTGATGTGCCTCTGGCTGATCAACCCGTGGCTGGGTCTGGCGGACCTGATCGCGCCGGCCAGGGACCAGGCGGCGCTGGAGCAGGAGGTGTCGCGGGTGCGCCAGAAGGTCCGGCCACGCAAAAGCGTTGCCCCCACTTCTGCACCCACCATTGCCGCGCCGCACGCGGCGGCACCCGCGCCGGTGGCGCCGGGCCAGCTGCATCCCACGGCGGCGGGGCTGGCGTCGCTGCTGGCCGCCAGCGGAAAGCGCCCGCTGTGAAGGCCCCACCCATCACCCCCGGCGGCTATGTGCCGCAAGACGAACTGTTCGTCTGGGCACTGGTCAACCCAGCCGCGCCCACACTGTTGGGGCGCCTGGGCTTGTCGCAACTGCTGCCCGACTGCGCCACCTTTGTCTACGACGCGGCGTGGTGGCAGTTCACGCTGAGCGAGGACTTGCCGCTGGTGCCGGGCCAGGTGTTTGCAGCGAATGAGAAGGGCTGTGCGCCGGGCGCCATTGACGATGCACGGCCGGACCGCTGGGGCGAGCGCATCATCCGGCAAATCGAGCGGCCCGCGCGGCTGTCGGTGCTGGAGATGCTGCTGTTCGCGGGCGACGACCGCTTTGGCGCGCTGGGCGTATCGGTCTCGGCCACGCAGTACCGGCCGCGCCGCCTGGGGCCTTACCCGGTGCTGAACGATCTGGCGCAACTGAGCGCCGCCGTGGAAGACGTGCAGACACAGGCGCCGATCACGCCGGATGTGCAGCGCCTGATCCAGCCGGGCGTGACGCTGGGCGGCGCGCGCCCCAAGGCTTTGCTGCAGACCGCCAACGGGCCGTGCGTGGTCAAGTTTGCCGAGCTGGACGACGCAGTGGACACGCCACTGGTGGAGCACGCCACCATGACGCTGGCGGCGCGCGCGGGCATTGCCGTGGCGACCACCGCCGTGCTGCCGCTGCCGCCGCGCCACGGCCGCGCACGCCATGCGCTGACCATCGAACGCTTTGACCGCCTGGGTGCGTACCGGCTGCATTGCCAGTCGGCCCGCACGCTGCTGCGCGCCGCGCGCCTGCCCGAGAGCTATGGCGCGCTGGCCACGGTGTTGCTGCGGCTGGCGCACCCGGACCGGCAGACTGCGATGCGCGAAGAGCTGTTCCGGCGCATGGTGTTCAACATCCTGATGGACAACACCGACGACCACGAACGCAACCACAGCGTGCGGCTGATGTTCGACGGCTACCACGAGCTGACCCCGGCCTACGACGTGGTGCCCACACTGCAGAACCTGGGCTACCAGGCCATGGCGGTGGGCCGCGCCGGTGCCGCTTCCAGCCTGGAGAACGCCTTGACGGAACTCAGCGAATTCGGTCTCAAGCGGACGCGCGCTGTCGAACTGATCCAACAAGTGGCGCGGGTGGTGGACGGCTGGCCAACCCACTTTGAGCAGCTGAGCGTGAGCGCGGCAGACCGCGAGGTGCTGAGCGCCAGCATCGACCGCGATGCCCTGCGGCTGCAGCGTCAGGCCTACCTCTGACGCCGGTTCAGACCGCGCCGTCCTGCGCGCCCTGCGCGTCCAGGTAGGCTCGCACCAGCTCGCGCAAGCGCTCGCGCCCAAAGCTCGGGTCGTGGCCCGCGTGCACCACGTTCACCAGCAACGAGAGCAAGCGTTCCATGGTGCGGGCGTAGGCGGCGCGGTCGGAGTGTGGCAACTGGTCGAGCAGCGGGCCGTCGTACACCGCGTCGCCCGAGAACAGCGTGCCGGTCTTCGCTTCCCACAGGCCGATGCTGCCGGGCGAATGGCCGGGCAGGTGCAGCACTTCAAAGTGGCGGTTGCCGAGGTCGATGGTGTCGCCGTCTTCCAGCTCGCGCGTGACCGTGGCTTGTTTGATTTCCCAGGCCGAGAGGTCGTAGTCCGGCGACGGCAGGGCCGTGAGCGCGGGGCCGCCGGTTTCGTAGCCCGGTGCGCTGAAGTTCACCGCGCGCAAATCGAAGTCGGCCAGGGTGACGCTGGGGTCGGCGCCGCGCAGGCC
The DNA here is from genome assembly GCA_044342265.1 of Hydrogenophaga sp. Taxonomy (GTDB): domain Bacteria; phylum Pseudomonadota; class Gammaproteobacteria; order Burkholderiales; family Burkholderiaceae_C; genus Hydrogenophaga. The sequence goes on from JBIIQD010000127.1 coordinate 5,378, forward strand.
GGGCGCTTCGAGCCGGTGGCACCAGCATTCTGAAAACTCGTGGTGCCCGCCGACATGGTCCAGGTGCACATGGGTGGCGAGCGCGGCCACGCGATGGCCGAACAGGTGGCGCGAGGCCTGGTAAAGGCTGCTGACGCCCAGCCCGGTGTCGACCACGAGGTCGATGTCGCGTCCCTGGATGTGCCAGATGTTGCAGCGGAGCAGCGGCACCACATGCGGCTCGGTGATGAGGGTGAGGCCGTCGCCGAAGCGGCGGAATGTGAACCAGTCGCCTGAGAGGATGGGCAGGCGAACGTTCATGGTGCGTGCTTCGTCGTTCAAGGCGACTCAGCCACAGGCCTTGCTCAACGCGGCGCGCGCGAGCAGCCGCGTGGAGTCCAGCGTGGGCAGGGCGGCGTTGTGATCACCGATGATGAGCGGGATCTCGGTGCAACCAAGCACCACCGCATCGCACCCCCGTTCCGCGAGGCTGTGGATGACGTCCTGAAAGTACACCACGGTGTCGGGCCGGAACTCGCCACGCACCAGTTCATCCATGATCAGCCGGCCGATGCATTCGATCTGTTCGTCGGTCGGACGCAACCAGCCCAGCCCCTGCCGCTCCAGGGCCGCTGGATAGACCTCGCTGTCCACCAGCCAGGCCGTACCGGTGATGCCAACGCGCTGGTATCCACGGGCGCTCGCTTCAGCAGCCACCACGTCGGCAATATGCAGCCAGGGCAGGGGTGAGTGTGGCGCAACCAGGTCGAAGGCCTGGTGAATGGTGTTGTCCGGGCAGATCAGGAAGTCGGCGCCCGCAGCCGCGAGCTTGTGGGAGGAGTCGAGCATCAGTGCCGCCACGCCATCAAGGTCTCCGCGGTCGAGGCAATCAACATAGGCGGCCAGCGAGGGGGTGTGCATAGAGACCTCGGGATGGGCATGCGGTCCAAGCACCTGTTGGCCTTCTGCACAAAGGGTCCGGTAGCAGAGCGCGGCGCCTTCGGCAGAGCAGCCAACGATACCGATATGGAGTGGGGTCTTCATGCAGGGGCAAAGTGAACGGCGACGGGAACAGTGTGCCAAAGGCGTCGGGGTGGCGTCGCAACGCGCGGCGGACTCAGGACACGGCCAGGGGTGTTTCGCTGAACACCAGTCCGAAGTCCAGCAGCGCCGCGGCCGCTGCCGGGTGGCGCTGCACCAGCTGGGCCAGGGTCTCATCGGGCCGCAGGTCCGTCGGCCAGTTCGCGGTGCGCGGGCGCACGGTGATGGTGTAGCGGCCAGCCACGAAGCGCATGGTGCCGGTGAGCTGACCCTGGGCGTTCACCTCGG
>JBIIQD010000128.1:0-6632 GCA_044342265.1 Hydrogenophaga sp.
TTGTCGGTCCTGCGCCCTTGCTCGCCTTTCACAGTGCCTTCGATCAGACTGTCATTCGGCGCCACACGCTTAAGTGGTTGGGGCGCGAACTGGACAACGCCTGGGTGGACATCGCAGACCTGTGTGCAGTGACGCACGGTGAGGTGCGGGCGCGTTCACTGGACGAGTGGATCGATCATTTCAACCTGCACTGCGCCGCGCGCCATCAAGCCTCGGCCGATACCCTGGTCACGGCAGAATTGCTGTTGCGCATCTGGTCACGCGTGGCCTCGCAAGGCGTGCGCTGGAAAGATCTGGAGCGCCTGGCTTCGCACCGGCGCTGGCTACCCGGCGCCTGACAGGGCTTGTCAGCGCTGCAGCAAACGCTGCGCAGCCTGCAGCAGCGGCCAGGCCAGCAGCGCACCCAGGCCCTGCCCGGTGCGCAGTTCCATGTCCAGCAACGGAGAGGCCTGCAAGTGGATCAGCAACAAGCGGTGTCCAGGTTCGGCCGAGCGCTGGGCGAACACGAGGTAGTCGGACACATTTGGCACCAGCGCCCGCGCCAGCAGGGCCGCAGCGCTGGCCACAAACCCGTCCACCAGCACAACTCGGCGTTCGCTGGCAGCCTGAACCATCGCCCCGCACATCATCGCGATCTCGAAACCGCCCATGGCGGCGAGCACTTCCAGCGGCGCGGTGGCCTTGCGGTGGCGGGAGGCAGCCGCGAACAGTCGTTCAAGCTTGCGCTTTGCCCGAACTTCGTCGCTCGCCTGATCCTTACCGCAAGCGTCGGCCAGTGGCACGCCGCACAAGCGTGAGAGCAACTGCGCCGCGCAGGCATTGCCCGCCACCCCGATGTTGCTCAACGCAATCACATTGCCCGGCAAGTGGCGCACCACATCCATGCCAGCTTCGATGGCCGAGCGGGTCTGGGCCATCGACATCGCCGGGGCCAACACCATGTTGCGAGTGCCGTAGCCAATCTTGCGCAGCAGCAAGGGAATCGCAGCTTCCGTGTCGGGTGGCAGTTGGATGTGCGAGGCCACCCCGGCATCCACCAGCGTCACGCCAAATCCATGCTGCTGCGCCAATGCATTGACTGGCGTCTCTCCTGTGAGCAGGGCCAGCGATCGCTGCATGGTGGTCTCTTGCGCAAACGCAGACACCCCTTCAACCGCGATGCCGTGGTCAGCCGCAAACACCACCAGCTGGGGCGAGTCAAAGCGCAGGTCTTCCAGGCCAGAACCTGTGTGCTGGATGCAAGCCAGCTGAACCGCCAGCGACTGCATGCGACCAAAGGCATCGGCCGATTCATTCACGCTGATCAATTGGTGCTGGACCATGAGGTCCAGCGGCCCATTGACGATCGGGCTGACCTCGGGCCAGCGCGGGCCGGTCGGAGCCTCATTCACTGTCGGAGTGTCAGCAAGGGGTGCGGGCCGGGTGTTCATGGGGTTCAACTCAGCTTTTGAGGAACAGACGGTACACCGGGTTGTGGGTTTCCTCCACGTAGGGATAGCCCAAGGCACTCAGGAACTTGGCAAACGCCTTGTCGTCCTTAGGTGGCACCTGCAACCCCACCAGAATACGACCGTAGTCGGCACCCTGGTTTCGGTAGTGAAAAAGGCTGATGTTCCAGCCGGGACGCATCAGGTTCAGAAACTTCAGCAGTGCGCCTGGACGCTCGGGAAAGACAAAGCGCAGCAGCCGCTCGTCGTTGGCCAATGGCGAATGACCACCCACCATGTGGCGGATGTGTTCCTGGGCCAGATCGTCGTGTGTGAGGTCCAGCGACTCGAAGCCGCGCTTGCGGAAATGACCAGCGATCCTGACCGATTCGCCCGGGCCTTGTGTGGTCACACCGACAAAGACATGCGCCACCTTCGCGTCGCCAATGCGGTAGTTGAACTCGGTGATGTTCCGCGGCCCACCGGGCAAGCCATCAAAAGACTCCAGAAAGCGCTTGAAGCTGCCACGCTCCTCGGGAATGGTCACCGCGAACAGGGCCTCCCGCTCTTCGCCCACCAGGGCCCGTTCAGCGACAAAGCGCAGCCGGTCGAAGCTCATGTTGGCACCGCACAGGATGGCGGCGTACGTCTCGCCTTTGGTCTTGTGCTTGGCGACATATTGCTTCACTGCGGCCACCGCCATGGCACCCGAGGGCTCAACGATGCTGCGGGTGTCGACGAAAACGTCCTTGATCGCGGCACAAACGGCGTCCGTGTCCACAACAATGAACTCGTCGACCAGCCCCTTGGCGACTCGAAATGTTTCTTCGCCCACCAGTTTGACCGCCGTACCGTCAGCAAAAAGACCGACCTCTTGCAACGTGACGCGTGTGCCAGCGCGCACCGACTGAAGCATGGCGTCCGAGTCGGCGGTCTGCACCCCGATCACCTTGATCTCGGGGCGAACCGCCTTGATGTAGTTGGCGACGCCCGAAATCAGCCCGCCGCCGCCAATGGCGACAAACACGGCGTCCAGGTGGTTGGTGCCCAGGCTTTGCAGTTGACGCAGGATCTCCATCGCAATCGTTCCCTGACCAGCGATCACGTCCGGGTCGTCAAAAGGGTGGACGAAGGTCAGGCCTTGCTTGTGCTGCAGTGAGACAGCATGGGCATTGGCATCGAAATAGCTTTCACCGTGAAGGACCACTTCGCCCCCCAGAGCGCGGACGGCGTCCACCTTCAATTGAGGCGTCGTCGTTGGCATCACGATGACCGCGCGCGTGTTCAGTTTGCTCGCACTCAAGGCAACACCTTGGGCATGGTTGCCGGCCGAAGCACAGATCACGCCCTTTTTCAGCTGTTGTGGCGACAGGTGGGCCATCTTGTTGTAGGCCCCACGCAGCTTGAAGCTGAAGACTGGCTGTTGGTCTTCGCGTTTGAGCAGCACCTGGTTCTTCAGGCGACGGCTGAGATTGCCTGCCGGCTCCAGCGCCGATTCGACCGCGACGTCGTAGACACGGGCCGTCAGAATCCTTTTCAGGTAGTCCGCAGGGCCAAGCGGAGCCGCAGTTGGGTGGCATGCCTGGGGTTTTTTTGGTTGTGACGTCATGGGGTTTCCTGGGCCATGGATGATAGCGAGCCCGTCCGCAACAAAAAAAACCCGGACTGGCAAAACCAGTCCGGGTTTGAATCCACCCGTGGAGGGCAGAGGAGACAACCTTCAATACAATGGAGTCAGTATACCGATGATTTGCTGCAATGCAACATGTTTGCAGTACTTTTTGCTATTTTTTAGTGAGCAATCTGCCCGGTTCGTTAAACACTTCACAACTTTGGCTTCAAGATGGAATGCACTGTGACATGGACCGGAGGGTCCGGGACCCGTTCTCACATGGGATTTGTGGCCGAAACGGGCAGTGGCCACGTGCTCACGATGGATGGGGCCTCCGACGCGGTGAAGCCTGAAAACGGGGGTGCCAACCTTGCGCCTCGCCCAATGGAGACTGTGCTCGCTGGCACTGGCGGCTGCACCGCTTACGACGTGGTCCTGATCCTCAAGCGCGGAAGGCACAACATCAAGGGCTGCAGCGTCAAGCTCACCACAGAGCGCGCCCAGACCGATCCCAAAGTCTTCACACGGATACACATGCAGTTCACCGTGACCGGCAAAGGCATTCCAGCCGCTGCGGTCGAGCGGGCCATCGCCATGAGCCACGAAAAATACTGCTCGGCCAGCATCATGCTGGGTAAGACGGCGGCCATCACCACTGGTTTCGATCTCGTCGAGGACTGATCGACGGTCTGGGCTCAGACGCGGTGGGCAACCGTGGTCATGATGCGCGCCGCAGCCTTCATCAGGGTTTTGACCGGCGCGGGTAGGTCGGCGCCGCCGGCGTGTAGAGCTTCGCGGGCGTGGCGGGCTTCATCCGCCTTCATTTGTGCCACGATGGCGCGCGAGGCTTGGTCGCAGGATGGCAGCCGATCCATGTGCGAAGCAAGATGCGCCTCCACCTGCCGCTCGGTCTCCACAACAAATCCCAGGCTCACTTTGGACCCCAAACGCCCTGCCACCAGACCGATGCCAAACGCACCGGCGTACCACAGAGGGTTGAGCAGTGAAGGCCGCGAACCCAGCTGATCCAGGCGCTCCTGGGTCCAGGCCAGGTGGTCGGTTTCTTCTTTGCCTGCAGCCTCCAGTTGTTCAATCAGGCGATCGCGTTCGGGCGCCGCGCTGTGTCTTGCAGCCAGCGCCTGGGCTGTGTACAGGGCTTGTGCGCAGACTTCGCCCACGTGGTTCACACGCATGAGCGCTCCTGACAGGCGACGGTCCGCTTCGGACATCGGGGCGTCTGCCGCCGCAGGCACCGTGGCACATGGCCTGCCGGGTCTTGGTGGGGCGAACAAAGTCCTCAAGGCAGAATCTGCAGCAATCAACAAACTGTCCATAGGCTCCATTGTGATACAGACCGATCCGTGTTCTTGTTCTCTGCATGCCTATGCGCTCAGGGCAGTCCGTCGAGTGGTTTCCGTTTGTCCGATGATGTTGTGCGTGAACGACAATCAGGGCGGAAAGTTTTGCGATGTTTGTAGGGTTCTGGTGCAATCATGAAACTTCCCGTAACGGAGGTTGGCTCGGTGGCACAGACCGCCTAGCCCATTCATCAACCTTGGAGATAACTCAATGAAAAAGACCCTGATTGCTCTGGCCGCAGTGGCTGCCACCGGCGTTGCATTCGCCCAGTCCTCTGTGACGATTTACGGCAAGGTGGACGTTGCCGTTGAAAAGGTCAACGGTGCCTCTGCCTCCATGGCGAGCATCCACGGCAGCCGTCTGGGCTTTCGCGGTGCAGAAGATCTGGGCGGCGGTCTGCAGGCCAAGTTCCACCTCGAGCATCGCCTGCGTCCCGACACTGGCGCTGATGCGTCCTTCAACCCCGGTGGCACCAGCGCCGCTGGCGTGGTGACCCCTCCGTCTTCCACGATGTGGAATGGCCTGTCGACCGTTGGTCTGGCTGGCTCTTTCGGTGAAGTTCGTCTGGGTCGCTATTACAGCGCCAACTTCCTGGGTGCCAACAACAAGCCCGATCCGTTCGGCGGTGACGGCCAAGGCGCTCTGCGTGCTATCGGCATGCAAACCACTGCTGCATTCATCCGCACGGCAAACATCCTCCACTACAGTGGCAGCTTCAGCGGCGTGAACGTCGCGGTGTCGACCGGCCTGAAAGAAGGCGCAGCCAAGGCGCACAACAGCTTTGCCCTGAGCTATGCCAAGGGTCCTCTGGATGTCGGTTTTGGTACCGACAAGGGCGTACCTGGTACGCTGACCAACGCTTATGCCACTTACGATCTGGGCGTGGCGAAACTGGCTCTTGGTCTGGGCAATCTGAAGAGCGCGTCGAATGTGAAGACTGAAGGTCTGCTGATCGGTGCCACGATTCCTGCCGGTCCTGGCCGCGTTCAAGTGGGTGTCGCCACTGCCAAGAACAAGACCACTGGCGTGAAGACCAACCAGAAGTTGGGTCTGGGCTATGTGTACCCGCTGAGCAAGCGCACCTTCCTGGAAACGACGTTTGGTCAGGACAGCAAGGCCAAGAGCGCTGCTGACAAGACCAAGAAGGCTGGCGGCGTCGACTTCACCGTGCACCACAACTTCTGATCGACACAGCCGGCCCAGCGCCGGTAGCTCGATAAAGACGAACCCGCCTCGGCAACGAGGCGGGTTTTTTGTTGAGGGCTGCTGGGTAGTGCGATGGTGGTCAGTGATGGCTGAAACCCAACAGTCCACCAGCTTGCTAGGGTTTACCCGATGCGCGTCGGGATTTGAGGCTACGATGCATCTGCAGCTGATCAACCGTGGCTTTGTAATCCCAGCAATAAAGGACTCGCGATGAAAAAATCTCTGATGGCTCTGGCTGTTTTGGCCTCAGTCGCTGGCTTTGCACATGCCCAATCTACCGTCAGCATCTACGGTGTTGTAGATGCCGTGTTGCACAAGGACAAAGGGGTGTCCGCTGCGCTGACTTCTGGCGGCGTAAGTGGCAGCCGCTTGGGTTTCAAGGGCTCTGAGGACCTGGGGAGCGGTCTGAAAGCCAACTTCTTGTTGGAACACGGCTTGGATGTCGACACTGGCAAGTCTGGCGATGCTGCCAAGTCATTCAACCGTCAGTCCTATGTCGGCTTGTCCGGAGGTTTCGGAGAGTTCAAGCTGGGCAACGTCTACACCGCCTATGACGATATTGCTGGCGCGACAAACTCTGTGTTTGATTCGGTTCTGGCTCCTGAACAGATCATGGCCAGCTACTCGCTCTACACCAGCCGCCCTGGCAACAACATTCACTACGCGTCGCCGACCATAGGCGGCGTGAGCGGTGCGTTCAGCACCAACGTTAAAGAAGGCGGCACCGGCATTTCGGCGTTCCACGTCAAATACGAAGGCGGTCCTGTGTACGCAGGCGCTGCCTATCAAAAAGAAGGTGACACGAAGTTCACGCGACTAAATGGTTCGTATGACCTGGGCGCCGCCAAGTTGCTGGCCGGCTTCGGCAACACCAAGGCTGGTGGCGACAAGACCACCGACTTGAACTTCGGTGCAGATGTTCCGCTGGGTGCCAACCTGACCCTGTCGGCAGGTTACGCATCTTCCAAGCCCGATGGTGGCGAGCGCGCGTCTGGCCTGGGTCTAGGGGTTGCCTTCTCGGTATCCAA
>JBIIQD010000129.1:0-6621 GCA_044342265.1 Hydrogenophaga sp.
TGCAGTCGGCCCCCAGCGGATCGCCCGGCCAGGACAAGGCCTACGACATGCACGCCCTTGAAGGGCCCGTGATCAGCACCGAAGGCCGCACCGACGTGGTGGCCGACCAGAAAGACGTGGACGATCTGCTCGCTTCCATGGGTTTCTGACTCGCGCGTGGCGAGAAAAGCGGTGGCCCGCACCGCCTTTTCTGCCTTTCATTGCATAGCCTGACTTCCACAATCTGACTCAATCCCCTGAGTCAGATTCATGTCGTCCTCTGCCCAAGAAAAGAACCTGCCAGCGACCGCCCATCGCCTCAAAAAGGCGCGTGAGCAGGGCCAGATACCGCGTTCCAGAGAGCTGTCCAACCTGGCGATTCTGGGCGGCGGCGGCGTGCTGATCATGGTCTTGCTTCCGCTGGGTTTTGCGCGCTTGCAAGATGCCATGCACCAGCAGCTGCGCTTTGACCACAGCGCCCTGTTGCAACCTCAGTTGATGATCGAGCGCCTGGGCATCAGCTTCGGACAGGGTCTGAGCATCTACCTCCCGCTGGGAGCGATCATGGTGGTGCTGGCGCTGTTTGCGTCATTTGCTTCTGGCGGCTGGACCATGACCACCCAGACCATGGTGCCAGACCTGGCCCGGCTGAGTCCATTGGCCGGACTGGGGCGGTTGTTCTCCAAACAGCAGCTGTTTGAAACCGCCAAGCTGGTGCTCATGACCCTGGTGGTGGGCGCCGTGGGCTGGCAGTTTCTGGCGTCGCATGTGCTGCCGTTTTCCAGCCTGGTGGTCCAGCCCCTGGAGAGTGGTCTGGGGCAACTGGGTCTGTGGATGCGGACCGGTGTCGGCATCTTGATGGGTGTGGTCACACTGTTCGCGCTGATCGACTTTCCGATGCAGAAGTTCCTGCACGCGCAGCGTTTGCGCATGTCGCTTCAGGAGGTCAAGGAGGAACACAAGCAGAACGAAGGCGATCCGCAGATGAAGGGGCGGCGCCGTCGCCGTCAGCGCGAACTGGCACACCGCATCAGCATCGGCGCCGTGCCGCGCGCCGACCTGGTGGTGATGAACCCGACCCACTACGCAGTCGCGATCCAGTACGACGACCTGACCATGAGCGCGCCGCGCGTGGTCGCCAAGGGTGCGGACCTGATCGCTCTGCGCATCCGCGATGTCGCCAAGGAGCACAAGGTACCCGTGTTGCAGTCGCCGATGTTGGCGCGCGCGTTGTACGCCCACACCGAGCTGGACCAAGAAGTTCCCGCAGCGCTGTACACCGCCGTGGCACAGGTGCTGGCCTATGTGTACCAGCTCAAAGCGGCACTCGCCGGACGGGGTGCCATGCCCGGCGACATGCCGGTGCCACAGGTGCCGCCCGAACTTGATCCGCATTGGAAGAAACCCACGCCTGGGAGAGCGACGCGATGAACGACCCATTGAAAATGCTGCAGCAATGGTTTGGCCGCTATGGAGCGATGGCCCAGGGGATGGCAGCGCCCTTGCTGGTGATCACCGTGCTGTCCATGATGGTGCTGCCGCTGGCGCCCTGGGTGCTGGACACCTTCTTCACACTCAACATCGCGATCTCGCTGATCGTGATGATGGTTGCGGCCTACATGCGTCGACCGCTGGATTTCTCGGTGTTCCCGACCGTGTTGCTGCTGACGACATTGCTGCGGCTTTCCCTGAACGTCGCCTCCACCCGCGTGGTGCTGATGGAAGGCCACACCGGGCCTGGCGCTGCGGGCGCGGTGATCGAGGCCTTTGGCACCTTCTTGATCGGTGGCAACTTTGCCGTTGGCCTGATTGTCTTTGTGATCCTGGTGGTGATCAACTTCATGGTGATCACCAAAGGTTCCGAGCGCATCGCCGAGGTCTCGGCACGCTTCACCCTGGATGCCATGCCCGGCAAGCAAATGGCCATCGATGCTGACCTGGGCGCGGGACTGATCAACGAAGAAGAGGCCCGCAAGCGCCGGGCCGAAGTCAGCGAAGAGGCCGACTTCTTCGGTTCGATGGACGGTGCGTCAAAGTTCGTGCGCGGCGACGCAATCGCAGGCATCCTGATTCTGTTCATCAACATCATCGGTGGCATGATCATCGGCATGGCGCAGCATGGGCTGGGCGCGCGCGAGGCCGCCGACAGCTACATCGTGTTGGCGGTCGGCGACGCGCTGGTGGCACAGATTCCTGGACTGCTGATCTCGGTGGCTGCTGCCATGGTGGTGTCCCGCGTGGGCAAGGACGAAGACCTGGGCGCCCAGGTGGTGAGCCAGATGTTCTTGTCCTCCCGAGTGCTGGGCATCACTGCCGGGGTGCTGTTCCTGCTGGGCGTGGTGCCGGGCATGCCCCACACGGTGTTTCTGGCGTTTGCCTTGTTGATGGGAGCAGGCGCCTGGTGGCGCTACCAGCAAGAACGCAAACCCAAGGCGCCTGATCAGCCGGTCGCACCGCCCAGCGATGGCGAAGCGACGTGGGACGACCTGCAGCCGGTGGACCTGCTGGGGCTGGAACTGGGATACCGCCTGATCGCCATGGTCGACAAGAATCGCCAGGGCGACCTGCTCACCCGCATCAAGGGCGTGCGCAAGAAGTTCGCGCAGGAGGTCGGATTTCTGCCGCCGGCCGTGCACGTGCGCGACAACCTCGAGCTGCGCCCCAGCGGCTACCGCATCACGCTTCGCGGGGTGGTGGTCGGCGAGGGGGAGGTGTTCCCCGGCATGTTCCTGGCCATTGATCCAGGTGGTATCGGCACGCCGCTGATCGGTACCCCCACCACCGACCCGGCGTTTGGTCTGCCAGCGCACTGGATCGACGAAAAGCAGCGGGAAAACGCGCAAATGGCGGGTTTCACGGTGGTTGATTCCGAGACCGTGCTGGCGACCCATCTTTCACACTTGATGCAAGTCCAGGCGGCCAAGTTGCTGAGCCGGACGGAGACCCAGGACCTGGTCGAACACGTGACCCGCCTGGCCCCGAAACTGATCGAAGAGGTCGTGCCGAAAATGGTGTCCGTTGGCGTCTTCCAGAAAGTGCTGCAGCTGCTGCTGGAAGAGTCGGTGCATGTGCGCGATATCCGCACCATCATCGAATCTCTGGCCGAGCACGCGGGCGCGACGTCTGACCCGCTGGAGCTGGCACGCCGCGTGCGCACCGCTTTGTCGCCAGCCATCGTCCAACAGATTTACGGCGGTTCCGTCAAGGAACTTGAGGTCATCGCCATCGAACCAGGGCTGGAGCGCTTGCTGATGCAGGCCCTGACCGGCAGCGGTGCGGGCGCGCTGGACCCTGGCGTGGCCGAAAACTTGTCCAAGTCGGCCGCCGACATCGCCAACCGTCAGGAAGAAAAGGGCGTTCCCGCCTGCCTGCTGGTGCCCGACGCCATTCGCACCGCCATGGCCCGACTGTTGCGCCGCACTGCGCCTCGTCTGCAGGTGCTGGCCCACAGCGAAATTCCTGAAACCCACCTGATCCGTATCGGCCCGATTCTTGGGGAGATTGCAACATGAACATCCAGAGATTTACCGCTCCGACCTCGCGTGAGGCCATGGCCAAGGCGCGCAATGCCTTCGGTGACAGCGCCGTGATCCTGTCCAGCCGCGCCACCGACGATGGCTTTGAGGTTATGGCGGCGGCCGAAGAAAGTCTGGCGCCCATCACGCCAGCTCCTTCACTCACCAGCCGCATCCAGAAGATGTTGCCGATCCGCACCCGAGACAGCGCTGAGAACGCCGACTTCGGAGACTCGGTGCAAAGTGACACCGAACAGTTGTCCATGAGCACGCTGTCGTTCCAGGAGTACGTGCGAGAACGCATGCTGCGCAAGCGCCGAGCGGCGCTGGACGCCGATGAAGGATCCGGGTCACCCGCGTCCACGCCCGCTGCGCGCATGGCACCGACGCGAGCGGTGGCCCCAACGCAAGCCCCCGTCCCCGCCCCCGCTGCGGCTTTAGCAACCATGCGCCCGACGCCGCGCGGGCCCATGGCCAACCCAGAGCCAGCGCCCATTCGCACCCGTGCGCCTGCGTCGGCTCCGGATTGGGCCGCGCAAACGGCCGCTGAGCACCGCCGGGCTGAGTCTGGTGAAGGACGCATGGCGGTGGAACTGTCCGCCTTGAAGGACATGATCGAAGAGCGCTTCAACACCTTGGCCTGGCTGGGATCCTCCAAGCAGAACCCGATTCAGTCCAACCTGATGCTCAAGCTGATCCGCGCCGGGTACTCGCCCACCATCGCGCGCGCTGTGCTGGAACGGGTACCAGCGGACACCGCCGCTCCTCAGGCGGTGCGCTGGGTCATGGACACCCTGACCCGCAACCTCAAGACCGCAACCGCAGGCGCCAGCCTTTGCGAAGAGGGGGGTGTGATCTCGCTGATCGGCGCCACCGGCGTGGGCAAGACCACCACGGCCGCCAAGCTGGCTGCCCAGTGCGTGCGCCAGTTCGGCGCCGGCAGCGTTGGCCTGGTCACGCTGGACACCTACCGTGTCTCGGGCTACGAACAGCTGCGTGCCTATGGCCGAATGCTCGGTGTTGTGGCGCATCTGGCCCACGACCGCGCCGCGCTCAAGGACCTGCTGAACCTGCTGTCGGGCAAGCGCATGGTGATCATCGACACCGCCGGTCTCGGACAGCGCGACCAGCGCATCCAGGAAATGCTGGACGTGCTGGACATGCCATCGGTCAAGAAGCTGCTGGTGCTCAACGCTGGCGCGCATGGCGATACATTGGACGACGTACTGACCTCGTTCAAGGCCAGTTCGGTACACGGCGTGGTGTTGTCCAAGGTCGATGAGGCCGTCAAGCTCGGTCCTGCGATCGACACGCTGATCCGCAATCAGGTGGTGCTGCGTGGAGTGGCCAACGGCCAGCGCGTGCCCGAAGACTGGCAGAACCCAGACGCCGCCACGCTGGTGCGCATGTCGCTGGGCACCGAAGGCAAGTCTGCCTATGACCCTTTGTCCACGGAGATGGGCTTCTATTTCACGCAGGGAGCCTCGCAAGGCATCCACTTGGGAGCTTCCCGTGTTTGAAGTCGGCACCGATCAGGCCGCTGGCCTGCGACACGATGCCCAGCGCCAAGGACCCTCGATGATGCTGGTCACCAGCCCCGCGCAGCCCTCGCGCGCTTACGAACTGTTGTGCCACCTGGCCATTCAGCTCAAGGCCTTGGGGCGGTTGCCGGTGATCATTGATGGCACCGCCGTTGAAGCCACTCAACACCGTGACAACGACGGCAGTCACCTGGGGTTGCAACATGCCCTGACCGATGCCTCGATGTCTGGCCTGGGTCATCCCGCCGAAGGCCACGAGTGGCTGGTCATGCCCGCCGCACAGGGTCTGCGCAGCTTGCAACAGACCGCGCTGGCTGCCGGTGCCGCCGTGGCGCTCTCCCGCTTGCTCTCGCCCTTTGCGCCCGGCAGTCTGCTCCTGGTGTTTGCGCCCGCCCACGAACTCTCGCCATTGGCCAGCGGCCTGACGCCACGGGTGCTGGTCCCCGTGCTGCCCTGGCCCCAGGCCAGCATCGATGCGTATGGCGCGGTCAAGCTGCTGCACATGGCGGGCGCGGTGCCGGTGCTTGCGCCGATGGGTGACGAACAGGGTGGTCAGCTGCTCGCTCAGATCGTGGAGGGCGTGACGGATTGCGCCAGGCGCCATCTGGACCTTTCACTGGAGCGCTGGGGCGAGGCCGTCTGGGCCACCGGTGTCCAGGAATGCGCGCTGGGGCGACCGCAGCGCATCGACATCTTTCACGGTTTGCGCGATCCGCGGTTCGCCGGACTTGGCTTGCCCCACTCCAGTGTGGTTCCCTCTCTATGGAGCTGACGATGTACACCGCCAAAGGCACCCTCAACCGCGACGACCAGCTGCGCAAGTACAGCCCGCTGGTGCGGCGACTGGCCCATCACATGATCGCCAAGCTGCCACCCAGCGTCGAGGTCGACGACCTGATCCAGGTTGGCATGATCGGTCTGACCGAAGCCATTGCCCGTTTCGAGCCGACCCAGGGCGTCCAGTTCGAGACCTTTGCCAGTCAGCGCATCCGTGGCGCCATGCTCGACGAACTGCGCGAAGGCGACTGGATGTCGCGGGGCTCTCGCAAGAGCCAGAAAGACATCGAGCAGGCGGTGCACCGCTTGCAGCAGAAACTGCACCGCACGCCGCTGGAATCCGAGATTGCCAAAGAGCTGGGCATGAGCCTGGCCGACTACCAGCACATGCTGGCCAAAGTGCGCGGCACCCAGCTGGTGTACCTGGAAGACATCAGTGGCCGCGACGACGACGAAGAAGGCTTTCTGGATCGGCATCTGGGGGATACCGATGTCAACCCGTCGTCTTTACTGCAGGACCAGCGCATGCGCATGGCGCTGGTGGAAGCGATCAAGCACCTGCCCGAGCGCGAGCAGCAGATCATGTCGATGTACTACGAGCACGACATGAACCTCAAGGAGATTGCGGCGGTGCTGGGGGTGACCGAGTCGCGCATTTGCCAGCTACACAGCCAGTCGATCGCCCGCCTTCGGTCCAAGCTGCGCGATCACTGAGCTCACATCTTGCGTCAAGGAATTCCCATGTTTGAAACAGATTTCCCACGCCTGGTCCGCATCGAAGAGCTGCTGGCGTCTCGCGACCATGTGGC
>JBIIQD010000131.1:0-6609 GCA_044342265.1 Hydrogenophaga sp.
CACATCCGCCGTGTGCTGCCGCTGACCGACGCCGTCATGGCGCAGGCTGGCGTGCCGCTGTCAGCGGTGGACGTCATTGCCCACACACGCGGGCCCGGTCTGGCCGGCGCGCTGCTGGTAGGTTCGGGCGTGGCCTGTGCGCTGGGCATGGCGCTGGGCAAGCCGGTGATCGGCGTGCACCACCTCGAAGGGCATCTGCTGTCGCCCTTCCTGAGCGCCGATCCGCCGGAGTTCCCTTTTGTCGCCTTGCTGGTGTCTGGTGGTCACACCCAGCTGATGAGGGCGGACGGTGTGGGCCGCTACGAGCTGCTGGGCGAGACCATCGATGACGCGGCGGGTGAAGCCTTCGATAAGTCGGCCAAGCTGCTCGGCCTGGGCTATCCGGGCGGGCCAGCGCTGTCGAAACTGGCGCAGGAGGGCGACCCGGCGGCCTGGAAGTTTCCGCGCCCTTTGTTGCACAGCGGCGACCTCGACTTTTCCTTTGCCGGTCTGAAAACGGCGGTGCTGACCCAGGTCAAGCGTCTCGCCCATGCCCACCCCGACGGCCCGGCTACCTTGCGTCTGGCCGATCCCCTGACCCTGCAACAAAAAGCCGACGTGGCCGCCAGCGTGCAGGCGGCCATCGTCGATGTTCTGGTGAAGAAGTCGCTTGCCGCCCTGGTCGACACCGGGCTGCAGCGCCTGGTGATAGCCGGTGGGGTCGGGGCGAATGCCCGGCTGCGCGAGCAGCTCAACGCTGCCTGCGGACAGCGCCAGGTGCGTGTTCACTACCCCGAGATGCACCTGTGCACCGACAACGGCGCCATGATCGCGCTGGCCGCTGGCATGCGGGTGCAGGCCGGCCTGGCCGAGCTTTCAGTGACTCATGGCTACCATTTCGACGTTCGCCCGCGTTGGCCGCTGGCCGATCTGGCCGTCACCTGACCGTCCACGCGGCGCAGATTGACGTCTGTCATCAGGAACTACACTGCGCGGCCTTTGTCACTTGTGTGATGCTCTCTTTCAGATCGTGGTGATCTGCAACCCCACAATACGGAGTTTCGAATCGATGCATTTTCCCGCTATCCAGTCGCGTCGCCATGCGCTGGCCGCCCTGCTGTGCAGCGCCCTCTGCAGCGCTGGCTGGGCACAGACAGCTTCTTCCGCCACCACCGAGCCGATTCGTATCGGCATGATCGAGGGCCTTTCGGGTCCTTTTGCCAACACTGGCGAAGCTGTTTACCGCAACCTGGTGTGGGCCACCGAGCGGGTCAACGCCCGCGGCGGCGTGAAAATGTCCGGGGGCAACCGCCCGCTGGAGATCCTGCGCTTTGACAGCAAGGGCCATACCGAAGAAGCGCTTTCAAGTCTTCGCTCAGCCATCGACAAAGACATCACCATCGTCACCCAGGGCAACTCGTCTGCTGCCGCGGCGGGCCTGATCGATGCCATTGGCAAACACAACGAGCGCGACCCGGCGCGGCAGGTGGTGTTTCTCAACTACTCGGCGGTCGACCCGGCGTTGACCAATGCCAAGTGCAGCTACTGGCACTTTCGTTTCGATGCCCACGCCGACATGCGCATGTCGGCACTGATGAGTGTGGTCAAGGAAGACAAGCTGCTCAAGGGGATCTATCTGATCGGTCAGGACTATTCCTTTGGACAGGCCGTGCTGGCCGAAGCGCGCAAGCAGCTGGCGGCTCAGCGCCCGGACGTGAAGATCGTCGGTGACGAACTGCATCCGATGGCCCGCGTCAAAGACTTCGCGCCCTACGCCGCGAAGATCAAAGCCAGCGGCGCGCAAGCCGTGCTCACAGGCAACTGGGGCAACGACCTGACGCTGCTGGTCAAGGCGGCTCGCGAAGCAGGTTTCGAAGGCAGCTTCTATACCTTCTACGGCAATGCCCTGGGCGCACCCGCTGCCATGGGCGATGCCGGTATCGGCAAGGTGGTGGCCGTGGCCGATTGGTTCCCCAACGTGTCTGGCAAGGCCTCCGAGACCTTTTACCAGTCATTCCGTCAGCGTTTTCCAAACCCGGCCGACGACTACGTGCACATGCGCATGCAGCTGATGATCGAGTCGCTGGCGCAGGCGATCGAGAAAGCGGGCTCCACCAAAGCCGCCGACATCGCCGCTCAGCTGGAGAAAGTCCAGGTCACACTGGCGGGTCAGACCGCGCGCATGCGCGCCGCCGACCACCAGTTCCAGCAGCCGCTGGCGGTGGCTGTGATGGACAAGCAAGGTGCGCCGGGCGTGAAGTTCGACGTCGAGGGTTCGGGCTACGGTTTTCGGGTCATCCGCCAACTCACACCGCAACAGGCCGAACAGCCGCACACCTGTAACATGCAGCGTCCCTGACCCGATCTGCCAGCGGGTGGGTAGCCACATTCCATCTGCTGTCAAGACAAACCTTCATGACACCCTCCGGTGATGTGCGGCGCGGCGCCGCTCTGGTGTTGGCATCGGCGGTGGTGTGGAGCCTGGGCGGCGCCATCGCCCGTTACCTGAGCGTCAGCGACAGCTGGACCATCGTGTTCTGGCGCTCCCTCTTTGCGGCTGCCTTCTTGTTGGTCTTCATGCTCTGGCGCCACGGCGCTGGCGGCAGCGCGACTCTGGTGCGATCCATGGGGTGGCCCGGTGTGGCAGTAGGGCTGTGCTTCACGGTCGCCTCGATTTCGTTTGTCGTGGCGCTCTCGCACACCACGGTGGCCAACATCCTGCTGATGCAGGCCGGTGTGCCGTTGTGGGCCGCCTTGATGGCGTTCGTGATGTTCGGCGAACAGGTGGCTCGGGCGACATGGCTGTCCATCGCGACCGTGATCGTCGGTGTGCTCATCATGGTTTCGGGCTCGCTGGGCGGGCAGATTTCCCCGGTGGGTGACGGGTTGGCCCTGCTCATCGCCCTGGCGTTTGCGGCTGCCACGGTCATCACTCGCCGCCATGCCGAGGTGAAGATGATGCCGGCGGTGTTGTTTGGCACGGCGACCGCCACCCTCATCGCTGCGACCCAGGCTGGCGGTTTTGAGATCAGTGGGCAGGACGCGGTTTTGCTGTTTCTGTTCGGTGCCATGAATCTGGGCCTGGGCTTGGCCTTTTTTGTGACTGGCGCGCCGCTGATCCCGGCCGCGATGGCCGCACTGATTGGGACCGCCGAACCGGTGTTGGGCCCGCTGTGGGTCTGGTGGGTGCACGGCGAGGTGCCCGGCGCCCGAACGCTGGTCGGGGGTGGCGTGGTGCTGTTCGCTCTGCTGGCGCACCTGGTCTGGCAGGCGCGGCGCCAGCGCTGAGGTGAACAGCCCCTGGCGTGGCCAAACCTTCTGTAGCATGGGTTTCTTGTTGCAGCGGATCGGTGTCTGAGAATAAGGAAGTCCACCATGAGTGAAACTGATATCAGGAAACACCGACGCGGGGGGCGGGAGCGGCGCGACCCTAACGCAAAGATCGCCGGTCCGGCCTATATCAGCCGCAACATCCCGACCTACGACATCCTGGGCGAAGAGAGCTTGCAAAAGATCGAGGCGTCGGCTGAGCGCCTGATGGCCGAGGTGGGTATAGACATCCGGGACGACGACGCCTGCCTCGCGCTGTTCAGGCAAGCGGGTGCCCGGGTCGACGGCATCCGGGTGCGCTTCGAACCCGGGCACCTGCGTGAGATTCTGAGGACAGCGCCACGCGAATTCACGCAGCACGCGCGCAACCCCGCGCACTCCGTGCGCATCGGTGGCAACAGCGTGGTGTTTGCGCCGGCTTACGGTTCGCCCTTCGTGATGGACCTGGACCGGGGGCGGCGCTACGGCACGCTGGACGACTTCCAGAACTTCGTGAAGCTGGCGTATGCCAACCCCTGGCTGCACCACTCGGGCGGCACCGTGTGCGAACCCACCGACATCCCGGTGAACAAGCGGCATCTGGACATGGTCTACGCCCACATGCGCTTTTCGGACAAGGCCTACATGGGATCGATCACCTCCGAGCAGCGCGCTGAAGACTCCATCGAGATGAGCCGCCTGCTGTTCGGTACCGACTTCGTCGACAGGAACTGTGTGATCCTGGGCAATGTGAACGTCAACTCGCCACTGCTGTGGGACGGCACCATGACCACCGCAGCCAGGGCTTATGCGCGAGCCAACCAGGCGGCGGTGATCGTGCCTTTCATTCTCGGCGGCGCGATGGGCCCGGTCACCAACGCCGGTGCGATCGCTCAGGCACACGCTGAGACCATGGTGGGTTGCGCCATCACCCAGCTGGAGCGGCCGGGAGCGCCCGTGATCTACGGCAACTTCATGTCCAGCATGTCGCTGCGCTCAGGATCGCCGACTTTTGGCACGCCCGAGCCGGCGCTGGGCTCTTTGGTGGTTGGTCAACTGGCGCGGCGCCTGGGCCTGCCGCTGCGCTGTGCAGGTTCGTTCACCACTTCCAAACTGCCCGATGGCCAGGCGATGCAGGAGAGCGTGACCTCAATGCTTTCGGCCATCCACTGTGGCGCCAATTTCATCCTGCACTCGGCCGGCTTCCTGGACGGTTTGCTGTCGATGAGCTACGAGAAGTTCATGATGGATGCCGACTACTGCGGCGCGCTGCACAGCTACCTCGCCGGTGTCCAGGTCGATGACAACACGCTGGCCTTCGATGCCTACCGGGAAGTGCAACCCGCCGGCCACTTTCTGGGCTGCTCTCACACCATGGCCAACTACACCACGGCCTTCTACGACTCCAGCCTCTCGGACGACCGGCCTTTCGAAACCTGGTCCGAAGACGGCAGCAAGGACAGCGCCCAGCGGGCCAACCGGCGATGGAAGGCGGCGCTGGCCGAGTATCAGGCGCCCGACATCGATCCCGGCGTGGACGAATCGATCCGCGAGTACATCGCGCGCAAGAAGGCATCGATGCCGGACCAGTGGTATTGAGACGACGAGGGTTCACATGGCACGCGACAACGACCCCCTGCTGCAACCGTTTCAGCTCAAGCACCTGCGGCTGAAGAACCGCCTGATGATCACGGCGCACGAACCGGCCTACGCCGAAGATGGCATGCCCAAAGAACGCTACCGGGCTTACCAGGTCGAGCGCGCCAAGGCCGGTATCGCCTTGACCATGACCGCGGGTTCGGCCGCCGTCTCTCGCGACAGCCCGCCGGTGTTCAACAACATCCTGGCCTACCGCGACGAGGTCGTTGCGTGGATGAAAGACCTGACCGATGCCTGTCACGAACACGGCACGGCGGTCATGATCCAGCTGACCCACCTGGGCCGCCGCACCAGCTGGTCCAAGGCCGATTGGTTGCCGGTGGTCTCTCCCTCGCACCACCGGGAAGCCTCGCACCGCTCGTTTCCCAAGAAGATGGAGAACTGGGACATCGACCGCATCGTCAAGGACTACGCCGATGCGGCCGAGCGCATGGCGGCCGCGGGTGTGGACGGCATCGAGCTCGAGGCCTACGGCCATCTGATGGACCAGTTCTGGTCACCGCTAACCAATACCTTGGACGCCCCCTACGGCGGCAGTCTGGAGAACCGCCTGCGCTTTGCCCGCGAAGTGCTCACGGCGATCCGCGAACGGGTGGGATCGGATTTCATCGTCGGCGTGCGCGGCACGCTCGACGAGTCCCTGCCGGGCGGCTTGACGCAGGCTGACGGTGTTGGCATCTGCAACCACCTCGCGGCGACCGGCATGGTGGACTTTGTGAATGTGATCCGTGGCCACATCGACACCGACGCCGGTCTCACCGACGTGATTCCGGTGCAAGGCATGCGCAGCGCGCCCCACCTCGATTTCGCCGGTGAAATCCGCGCTGCATCGCGGTTGCCGATCTTCCACGGCGCCAAGATCCAGGACGTCACCACTGCACGCCACGCCATCGAGTCGGGCAAGCTGGACATGGTGGGCATGACGCGGGCGCACATGGCCGATCCGCACATCATGCGCAAGATCATCCAGGGTCGCGAGGACACGATACGTCCCTGCGTCGGCGCCAATTTCTGTCTGGATCGCATCTACCAGGGCGGTGAAGCCTTTTGCATCCACAACGCCGCCACTGGCCGCGAGCTGAGCATGCCGCACGACATTCCGCTGGCCCCAACCCGGCGCAAGGTCGTGGTGGTCGGCGCCGGCCCGGCCGGCTTGGAGGCCGCGCGGGTGGCTGCGGCACGCGGGCACCAGGTGCTGGTGTTCGAAGCCGCGTCAGCGCCAGGTGGGCAGATCCGCCTGGCCGCCAAGAGCTATCGGCGCCGCGAGATGATAAGCATCATCGACTGGCGCATGTCCCAGTGCGAAGCGGCCGGTGTGGTGTTCCGCTTCAACGCTTTGGCCGACGCTGCCACCGTGCTCGGCGAGTCGCCCGACGTGGTGATCATCGCCACCGGTGGCCTGCCGCACACCGAGGTCCTCAGCGCAGGCAACGACCTGGTCGTCTCCAGCTGGGACATCCTCAGCGGCGACGTGAAGCCCGGGCGCAACGTGCTGTTGTTTGACGATGCGGGCGACCACCCGGCGCTGCAGGCCGCCGAAGTGCTGGCTGCCGTCGGCGCGACCGTGGAGGTCATGACGCCGGACCGGACCTTTGCCCCCGAGGTGATGGCCATGAACCTCGTGCCTTATATGCGCAGCCTGCAGAAGATGGATGTGACCTT
>JBIIQD010000132.1:0-6608 GCA_044342265.1 Hydrogenophaga sp.
TCCAGGTAGAGTTGTTCGGGAAGGGGCTGACCAGGTGCCGAGGTCGCGCTCCACTCGTGCGAATTGAAATCGCAGTACGGACACTTTTTCAGACACCACGGCAGGTGGATGTAGAGCGACAGCGGAGGCAAGCCCTGCAGCTGCAAGGTGCCCGGACGCATCCAGTGCTGGAGTTGCTCTGAGGTATTCATGGATAGGGCACCGGGACACCGGCCTTGCCGGGCGGCTGGTGCCACCACCGGAACGGGGTGACGCCGCAGGCGGCGCTAGGGTGGGTCAAGCCAACCATCTGTCGCGCATCAACGCCAGCATCTGTTGCGCGGCCTTTCCGCGGTGGCTGTTGGCGTTCTTCACTTCGGTCGGCAACTGCGCGAAGGTCTTGCCGAACGGCGGCAGCATCAGCACCGGGTCAAAGCCAAAACCCTTGTCGCCAATGGGTTCCTGCGTGATGAGTCCTGCCGCGCGTCCCGAAGCCACCAGAGGCTCCGGATCATCAGCGCTGCGCAACGCCACCAGCGTGCTCACCAGCGCAGCACGGCGGTCGATGATGCCGCGCATTTGTTCCAGCAGCGCGCGCACGTTGTTGTCGTCGCCCTTCTCGTAACCAAACTGCGTGGCGTAAAAGGCTGTGTCGACACCTGGCAAACCACCAAAGGCCTCAACGCACAAGCCTGCATCGTCGGCCAGCGCCGGCAAACCGCTGACCTGAGACGCATGGCGCGCCTTCGTCAGTGCGTTCTCCACAAAAGTGCGGTAAGGCTCCGGCGCCTCGGGAATGCCCAGCTCCGCCTGGCACACCAGTTCCACACCCAGCGGCGCGAACAGCGCTTGCAGCTCGGCCAGCTTGCCTTTGTTGTTGGAAGCCAGAACCAGCTTCATGCGCCCAGAGCGGCCTTTTGTGCGCCCACCAGTTCGGTGATGCCCTTCTCGGCCAGCGCCAACAGGGCGTCCATCTCCTTGCGCGTGAAGGCCACGCCTTCGGCTGTGCCCTGCACTTCCACGTAGTGCCCGGCGCCGGTCATCACCACATTCATGTCGGTGTCGCAGGCCGAGTCTTCCACGTATTCCAGGTCCAGCAGCGGCTGCCCACTCAGGATGCCGACCGAGATCGCAGCCACATGGTCCTTGATGGGCGAGGTGGACAGCTTGCCTTCAGCGATCAGCTTGTTCACCGCGTCTTGCGCGGCCACAAAGGCGCCGGTGATACTCGCCGTGCGCGTGCCGCCGTCGGCCTGCAGCACATCGCAGTCGAGCGAAATCGTGCGCTCGCCCAGGGCCTTGAGGTCAAACACCGCGCGCAGCGAACGGCCGATGAGGCGCTGAATCTCCTGCGTGCGCCCGCTTTGCTTGCCCTTGGCCGCTTCACGGCTGCTGCGGGTGTGGGTGGCGCGCGGCAACATGCCGTATTCGGCGGTCACCCAGCCCTCGCCGCTGCCCTTCTGGTGCGGCGGCACCTTCTCTTCGACCGACGCGGTGCACAGCACCTTGGTGTTGCCGAATTCGATCAGCACCGAGCCTTCGGCGTGGATGGTGTAGCCACGCGTAATCGTGACCGGGCGCAGCGAATCACTGGCCCGCTGTCCGGGTCGACTGGAGATGCTCATGGGGAATCCTCAGGAATTGCGTTCAGCGGTACGCCGGATCGCTTCGTTGATCTCGGCAATCGACTTTTCGATCGCTTCGTCGTCCAGGTCCTCGATCGTGGGATCGGGCACACCGGACTGGATGGTGGAGGAAAATACGCCTTCCTCGATATCGTCGGTCGAAATGCGGGTGGACGGGTATTCGCCCGGCGTCTCCCATTCCATCGCCAGAACGGTCACATTGTCACATCGCGGCCCGCCTCGCTTGAGCGCCATTTCGACCAGCTCAGGCACCGCATGCTCCAGCGCTTGAGAGCCCATTTCGTTGGCAATCTCGAAGTCCTTGACCGTGCCCCATAGTCCGTCTGAGCACAACAGAACACGGTCGCCTTCTTGCAACTGCATGGGCCCCGACAGATCAAACACTGGCTTGGCGGGTGAGCCCAGGCAAGTGAACAGAATGTTGCGGTTGATGTGGGACGTGGCACGCCCCATGTGCGCCTGCTGTTCCATGTACGAATGATCGCGGGTGCGAGTGAGCAACTCACCGTTGCGCAGCAGGTACAGACGCGAATCGCCACAGTGCACCCAGTGCATGCAGCCGCGTTCCATCACCGCCGCGACCAAGGTCGTGCGCGGCGTGTCCAGCATCCCTTTTTCCGCGGCGTACCGGATGATCTGGTGATGGGCCGCCAGCAAGGCGCTGGACAGAAACTCTGGCACCTCTCTGACGGTCGGGTTGGCGGCTTTCTGGAAGTAGGCCGACAGGGTCTGCAGCGCCAGTTGGGCCGCCATGGCACCTTCGGGGTGCCCCCCCATGCCATCTGCCAGCACAAACAGACCGGACTCGCGGGTGTAGGCGTATCCCATCCGGTCTTCATTGCGCTCCCGACCGCCCTGGCGGCTGATCTGGTAGACCGAAAACTTCATTTGAACTTGGTCCCGGCAGCGGTCGACTTCCGAGCAGGCTTTTTGTTGTCCGAGACAATGTTGTCAAACTGCAGGCGCATTTTCTCGGCCACTGTCAGCTTGGTGTAGCTGCGTTCAGTTTCGCGGCTAAGTTCTTTTTGCAGCGCAAACACCGATTGCGGACGCGACAGCGGATCCAGTGACATACACCATTCGACCACCTCGATCAGGTTGTCGGAGTACACGCCGCGCAAACGGGACAGTGCCAGCGACAGACGGTCTTTTTCCAGCCGCTGCGGGGCGTCATTGGGTGGGTAGCCCTGCATGCTGGCGTAGATGCAGGCCCCAATCGCGTAGATATCGGTCCACGGGCCCATCGATGAATCGCGCCGGTACATCTCTGGTGCAGCGAAACCCGGCGTGTACATCGGGCGGATGAAGTTGCCTTCCTTGCTCAATACCTCGCGCGCAGCACCGAAGTCAATCAGCACGGCACGGTTGTCGTCGGTCACGAACACGTTGGCCGGCTTGATGTCCAGGTGCAACATCTTGTGCTGGTGCACGATGCGCAGCCCACGAAGCACTTCGTCGTACAAAGAGCGGATGGTTGACTCGCGAAACACCTTTTGCTTTTTGAGTTCACGCGCCGTGATGATGAACTCCTGCAAGGACGAGCCCTCCAGGTAATTCATTACCATGTAGACCGTCTCGTTTTCGCGGAAGAAATTGAGCACACTCACCACTGACTGGTGGGAGATTTGAGCCAGTGCACGACCTTCTTCGAAGAAGCTCTTGAGCCCGAGGCGATACAAAGAGAGCTTTTCGGGCTGTACCTGTGGCAGCAATTCGCCTGGCGCCCGAGAGGCCAGGGAGGAAGGCAGGTATTCCTTGACCGCAACCTGCTGGCCTTCGGTATCGACCGCGAGATAGACAACACCGAATCCGCCCGCCGCCAGCTTGCGAACGATCCGGTAGCCACCGATAACGGTGTCCGGTGGCAAGGAAGCAGGTTTGACCTTTGACATAATTCGGAAGGAGTCCGGAACGCCTTGTTGTGGACCCTGCAAACGGAACGGACCCAGTCTCATGGCAGTTTACAGCATGACCGGCTACGCCACAGCCCAGCTCGGTGGCCCGGCAGACGACGTGGGGCGGGAGTCCGGACCCACCCTTGGCATGGAGATCCGCTCGGTCAACAGCCGATTCCTGGATCTGGCCTTCAAGATGTCGGACGAACTGCGAGGTACAGAACCCGCCTTGAGAGACATGCTGGGCGCGCGGCTCAAGCGCGGCAAGGTAGAGGTTCGGGCCTGGATCGAAGGACGCGCCGACACTGCATTGCGCACCCCGTCGGTCGCCGATCTGCAACGACTGGTTGGGCTGCAGGACAACATCCTGGCCTGGCACCCCAAGGCCTCGCCGCTGTCAGTGGCGGAGATGCTGCAGCTGACGTCTCGTCAGCAAGCCCTGCCCAGCGGTCTGCATGACCACTTGCTGGTGCTGGCGCAAAACGTGCTGGACAGTTTCATCGAGGCGCGCGAGCGCGAAGGCAAGCGGCTGGTGGACATGCTGTTGGACCGACTCAAGCAACTGCGCGAGCTGGCCAAAGATGCCCAGCCGCTGATTCCCGAACTGGTGATCCAGCAGCGACAGAAATTCATCGACCGCTGGAATGAGGCCCTTGGCGCCGGCCAGAGCGCTGGCGCGCCTCCGGTGTCCTCCGATGCAGCCCAGGAACGCGCGTTGACTGAAGCCACCGCTTTTGCCATCCGCATCGATGTCGCCGAAGAACTGACCCGGCTGGACTCCCACCTCCAAGAAATTGAGCGATTGATCAAGAAAGGCGGCGACGTTGGCAAGCGCCTTGATTTCCTTATCCAAGAGCTGCACCGTGAGGCCAACACCTTGGGCTCCAAGTCTTCCAGCCTGGAGCTGACCCGCATCTCAGTGGACATGAAGGTATTGATCGAGCAAATGCGCGAACAGGTGCAAAACCTGGAATGAACTGATGCAATACCCTGGAAACCTGTTTGTTGTCGCGGCGCCCAGCGGAGCTGGCAAATCCAGCCTGGTCAAGGCACTGATGGAGCTAGACCAGCGCGTTTCGCCCTCCATTTCCCACACCACGCGCGCGCCTCGCGGCCAGGAAGTGCACGGGCGCGAGTACTATTTCGTCAGCCACGAGACCTTTGATCAGATGGTGGCGCAGGACGCCTTTCTGGAATGGGCCCACGTGCACGGCAACCGCTATGGCACCTCCAAGCAGGCGATCGAGCAGCGCATCGCCCAAGGTGTCGACGTCGTGCTGGAAATTGACTTCCAGGGCGCGATCCAGGTCAAACACCTCTTCCCCGATGCTGTTTTGGTGTTTGTCCTGCCGCCCAGCATGGAAGAGTTGCGCTCGCGCCTGGAGCGTCGGGCAGAGGACAGGGCCGAGGTCATCGAGGTGCGCCTGCAGAACGCCGCCCAGGAGATGGCACATGCCAAGGCATTCGATTTCGTTATAATCAATGAGTTGTTCGAGCGCGCCTTGTTTGATCTAAAGGCCATCGTCCACTCGCAGCGGTTGCGTTACATCACCCAGCGCATCACCCGCAGCGAAACCTTCCAGGCGCTCAACATCTCCTGATTTCCCCGCTTTCCTATCCGAGGCCCGCTCATGGCACGCATCACTGTCGAAGATTGTCTGGAAAAAATCCCCAACCGCTTTCAGCTGGTGTTGGCTGCAACCTACCGCGCCCGCATGCTGAGTCAGGGTCATGCCCCGAAGATCGAAAGCAAGAACAAGCCCGGCGTGACCGCGCTGCGCGAGATCGCCGAAGGCAAGATCGGTCTGGAAATGCTCAAGAAAGTGCCGACCTGAGCGTTGGACTGCACAGATGCATAGAAAAAGCCCGCTGAGCGGGCTTTTTCTTTGGCCGAAAGAGGCAGCTTTGTTGCTAGGCGGCGCCAATGTTGGGCACCAGCGCCCCGGCATCCTGGCCCGCCCGGTGGGCTGCCGTGAAGGCCAGCATGCGGTCAATCGGCAGCCGCGCGCGCGGAATCAGCGCCGGGTCTACCTGAATTTTGTTGAGTCCTTTTTCCAGCACCTGGGCCACGCCCGACAGGCCGTTCATGGCCATCCATGGGCAGTGCGCACAGCTCTTGCAGGTGGCGCTGTTGCCTGCAGTGGGCGCTTCGATGAACAACTTGCCCGGGTTCTGCTGGCGCAGCATGTGCATCATGCCGTTGTCGGTGGCGACGATGAATTCACGGGCATCCATCTCGCGCGCAGCCTTGAGGATGGCCGAGGTCGAGCCCACGGCATCGGCAAGCTTCACCACATCGGCCGGACTTTCCGGGTGCACCAGTACCTTCGCCTTTGGATGCTCCTGCTTCAGCGCCTCCAGTTCAAAACCTTTGAATTCGTCGTGCACGATGCAGGAACCAGTCCACATCAGCATGTCAGCACCGGTCTCGCGCTGGATGTAGCCGCCCAGGTGCTTGTCGGGCGCCCAGAGAATTTTGTGGCCTTTGTGCTTGAGTGCCTTGACGATGTCGAGGGCGCAACTGGAGGTGACCAGCCAGTCCGCGCGCGCCTTCACGGCCGCGCTGGTGTTCGCATAGACCACCACGGTCCGGTCCGGGTGTTGATCGCAAAAAGCGCTGAAGGCGTCGATGGGACAGCCCAGGTCCAGCGAGCAGTTGGCGTCCAGATCGGGCATCAGCACCGTCTTTTCGGGCGAGAGGATCTTGGCAGTCTCCCCCATGAAGCGCACACCCGAGACCACCAGGGTCTGGGCTGCATGGTCACGGCCAAAGCGCGCCATCTCCAGTGAGTCGCTGACGATACCGCCGGTTTCCACCGCCAGATCCTGCAGGTCGGGATGCACGTAATAGTGAGACACCATGACCGCATTGCGTTCCTTGAGCAGGCGCCGGATGCGCGCCTTGAGCTCGGTGCGCTGGCTCGGGGTGGGCTCCACCGGCACACGCGCCCAGGCGTGTTTGGTTGGGCAGGCCGGCTGTTCGTACTCGACGTCGATGAGGGTTTGATCGGTCATGTCGGCTCTCAAAGGGCTTCAAAACGCATGGAAAAATCGGTGGCCTTGACGTCCTTGGTCAGGGCGCCGATGG
>JBIIQD010000134.1:0-6576 GCA_044342265.1 Hydrogenophaga sp.
CTGCGATGAAGTCGATGGCGGTTTCTGAAGCGGCAAAGCTGACGAGCTCGCCGGTTGCAATCGGTTCACTGGCCCGCAGCAGTCCGCTGGCCACCGCCACCCAGGCCACGGTGTGGCCGGCAGGCGGCGTGTAGCGCCATCGTTCCCCTTGAGCCAGCGCCACCGCAAGATAGGTCATTGCAAACGGAGCCTCGACGGCACTGCGCGCCGCGCCATAGTGGCCCAGCAGCACGCGCGCCGGGCCCACCTGTGGCACCTCGGACGGCGCCAGGTACCGGCTGAACGCCGGTGCACTTTCCAGCGCGGCGGGCAATGCCACCCAGAGCTGAAAGCCCTGGCCCGGCTGGTCGCCCACCGGTTCGCCGGTGTGCCACACGCCGCCGCCGGCCTGCATCCATTCCACGCCGCCTTCGGGCAGCACACCGGCCTGACCGGTGCTGTCGGCGTATCGCACATCACCCTGGGCCATGAAGGTCAGGGTGGCGATGCCGGAGTGCGGGTGCATGCCGAAACGCGTCTGGCCGTGCCGCGCATCGAAGTTCACCAGGTCCAGAAAGATGAACGGCTTGAGCGCCTGACCCAGGTCGCCAGGGCTCATCAGGCGGGTGACGGGCCCGTGGGTGCTGCCCCGGGTGCGGTGGACGACAGCGCGGGTCGATGGCGCGACGTTGGCGAGGGCTTCAATGGCATTCAGGGTAGACATCGGTTGGGCTTCCTTGATTCGATGACGGAAGCTTAAAAATTCCCTCATTGCTTGACTAGCGGGCACAATCGGATTGAACTCATCCAAAGATAGAAGCAATCGACCATGCTCGACCTCAATGACATCGCTGTCTTCGTGCAGGTGGTGCGCTGTGGCAGCTTTGCTGAAGCCGCGCGCCGCCTGGGCATCCCGCCCAATACCCTGAGCCGCCGGGTGCAGTTGCTCGAAGCGCACCTGGGCACGCGCTTGCTGCAGCGGTCCACCCGCAAGCTGTCGCTCACCAGTGCCGGGCAAGACTTCCACGACCGCTGCGCAGACGCGGTGGAAGGTCTGGTCGATGCGGGCCAGGCCCTGATGGCTGGCAACGAAGCGCCCACCGGACTGGTGCGGGTGGCGGCGCCAGCCGATTTCTTCGACTTCTTCCCGATGGAATGGCTTGCAGAATTCCTGGCCGAGTACCCGCAGGTCCGGGTGGACTTCGTGCTCAGCGATGCGCGCGCGGACCTGATCGCCGACCGCATCGACGTCGCGATTCGCGGCGGCGTGCTGGAAGACTCCAGCCTGTTCGCCCGGCGCGTGCTCGACGCCGGGCTGGACGGCCTTGTGGCGAGCCCTGCCTACATCGCGGCGCGTGGCACGCCGACCACCTTGCAGGACCTGGCCGCCCACGACTGCCTGGTGTTCGCGCACCCCAGCGGGCGCGCGACCTGGGCCTTGTCAGGGCCCGAAGGCACCGACGCTGAGGTGCAGGTGGCTGGTCGGCTCAGCGGCAACACCGTGCAGGTGCTGCGCAAGGCCGCGCTGGCGGGGCTGGGCATTGCGTTGCTGCCGTCGACGATGACACGTCGGGAGCTTCGCGCAGGCCTGCTGGTGCCGGTGCTGCCGCAGTACCACCGAAGGGGGCACGGCGTGCACTTGGTGTACGCCAGCCGCCGACATCTGCCCCCGGCCGTGTCGGCGTTCATCGAACTGGTGGCTGCCAAGCTGGGCGACTTCGAAGACCTGCCGATGAAGACACCCGGCACGCCAGCTTGACGCGGGCACCGGAGCGTTCCAGAGCCAGGAGGTTCAAGCGTGACGTTTCCGACGAAGTTGCCACATTCGCGATGCTCACGGAAGCCCACATGCGAATCTGTTGCATCGGCCGGTTGAATCCGCCGTGGTCAAGCTGTCGCTTGTAGCCCTGCCACGCGAGTGACCAGTTGCGGCACACGCGCGTACATTGAGTTGCCAAAATCGAATGTCGGTAGCCAGCCTTTGGCGGACGACTGATGTCGTTTGACCGACAGAGTCAGAGGTGGTCAGATTCGGAGGTATGACGGGGTCTTGGCTGAGCAGCGCAGATCGACCATGCAATGCCGATACATGAGCTGCACGGTTTTTTCAGTTGTCTTGGCGCAGGTCCCAGGATTTTTCACTCACTCTGTCACCCGCCAGAGGCATCTCCAGCCTCTGGCCGGCGGTCAACATGCCTTCCGGCATTCTTCGCGAAGGCCGGGCCGAAAGCCTACAGCTGCACGCCCTTGGTCAGCGCACCATCCACCACGAGATTGGTGCCGGTGATGAAGCTCGCTGCGGGGCTGGCCAAGAAGGCCGCTGCGTTGGCCATCTCTTGCGGCGTGCCCATGCGACCGGTCGGGTTCATGCCCAGCGCCATCTTGAAGAAATCGGGGTTGCCGGTCTCGATCTGGTTCCAGACACCTCCGGGAAAGTAGGTGTTGCCGGGCGAGACGGTGTTGGCTCGGATGCCCTTGCCTGCCAGGTGATACGCAAGACCTTGCGTGTAATGGACGATGGCCGCCTTGAACGCACCGTAAGGGCCAGAAGCGAAATCGATCTCCCGGCCGGACACGCTGGAGATCGTCACGATGGAGGCCTTGCCGCTCTTCTCCAAGTAGGGCATGGCAGCGTTGACCAGCCGGACGGTTCCCATCATGTCGACCTCAAAGCCGCGCTGCCAAGCAGCCTCATCGGTGGCGATCGCCAGCGCACTGACGTTGGCCACCACGATGTCGATACCGCCGAACTCAGCGGCCACGTCGTTCACCCACGCAGCCAATGCGGGTCCGTCGGCGACATCCACCGCTCGCCCGCTGATCTTCACGCCAAGGCCTGAGAAGTCTTTCACCGTCTGCGCCACCTCTTCGGCGTTGCGTGCGCAAAAGGCCACATGAGCGCCTTCGGCCGCCAGCGTCTGGGCGATGGCGCGTCCAATGCCCTTGGTGCCGCCGGTGACCACGGCCTTCAGGCCCTTGAGTCCGAGATCCATGTTTTCTCCTTGCTGGTTGAAGATGCGCGTTGCTCAGGTGGCTCAGGCGGGCGCGAGGTACTTTTTGCTGATGCCCGCGCCGACGGTGTACTTTGGATCAACGAAGTTACCCAGGCGCACCTGCCCGCACTGGCTGAGCATCATGTAGGCGTCCCAGCGGTCGTAGCCATATTCGGCTTCCATCCACAGGATCAGCTCCTTGTAGGCGATGCGCGTGGCGTCTTCGAGCGGGCGCGCGCTGCCGATGGCCATGATGATGGCCTCGTTCTCCAGCCGTGGCCATTCGAGCTGCCAGCCCTTGATCAGGTCGACCTGGATGGTGGTCGTGCTGGCGAATTCAACCGCCGTGCCACACACCTCGCCATCGCCCTGGCAGGCGTGCGCGTCGCCGATGAACAAGCGCCCGCCCTCGGTGCGCACCGGCAGGTAGGTGATGCTGCCCGGGCCCATGTCGGGCAGGTCCATGTTGCCGCCGTGCGCATCGGGGGTGAGGGTGTTGATCGAATCGATTTCGGGGCTGCAGCTCAGCGTGCCAATGTGCGGGCGGTAAGGCAGGGTCACCCGCTGGCTCCAGTAAACGCCCTCTTCGTCGACGTTCACCTTGCGCACGATTTCTGGAAGGTCATCGGCCAGCAGCGCGGTCAGCGATGTGCCGCTGAGTGCGCCGAACTGGGGAATCATCGCGCAGGTGCCGCGCGGATTGGCACCACGCGGCGACATCTTCTCGATGTACACGGCCAGCACATCCCCCTTGCTGGCACCCTCGACCATGATGGGCCCGTTCTGCGGGTTGACGAAAGGCATGCTCAAGACGCGCGAGGGGATATCCTGTTCGGTCTTCACCTTGCCTTCGAAGGCATCGCGCGTCTCCACCACCACACGGTCACCGGGCCGGATTTTCAGCACCGGGTCCGAATAGGGACCGATGGTGTAGTGGTACTTGCCTTGCAACGCCTCGGTCAGCTCGTGTGTCTCGGGCGCTCGGCCTTGCGATACACCCCGCTGTCGCATGATCGAATGGTCCAGCCAGTTCATCAAGGGTCCTTCCGTTGGGTCAGTCTGCGTATCAATCCTATGTCAGTTCGGCGGGCTCCGGGGCTAAAACTGCGTCACCAGTCGGGCCAAAGCGGACCTGCTCTCGCGCACGGCGACTCGTGGTTCTCCATCGGCAGCGTGCCGCTGGCGCCGGTGGGCAACGTGCTCACTGAAATGCGCCTGAGCAAAACCGCTGTGGCCGTCAATTGCGCGCGGCCGGGCCACACCCTCGCGCGCAAGACCGACTTTGCCAACGACCGCTGGTACCGGCGCGCCCTGCTGCAGCCCAACGGCTGGGACTGGCACGCCCTGCTGCTCTCGTGCGGTGGCAACGACCTCATCGACGCCTGCCAAGTGCTCGCCCACACCGCCAGCGGCCAGCGCACCCCGCTGGCGCAACGCATCTTCCGCACGCAAGACGAATGGGGCGACCCCGCCACCGGCGCGGCGCGCTACCTCAGCGACGACGGCTTTGCCACCTTCGCCAGCTATTTCAAAGCCAACCTGCAAACCCTGCTGCAACAGCGCGACACCAGCGCTGCGGCCGGGCGCCCCGCCTTCTTGCACGGCTACGGCGTGCCCACGCCCCGCCCGGCGGGCGTGTTCCCCGGCAGCAGCCTGGTGGGCCCCTGGCTCTTCAAAGCGGTGGTGGCCTATGCCATTCCCGAGGCCGACCATCTGCCCGTGGGCAGCGAACTCATCCGCCGCTTCAACGCGCTGGGCAACGCATGCGCGGCCGACACCGCCCGCTTCCCCAACCTGCACTTCCTGGACACCACGGCCATCCCGCTGCTGCCCGCCGCCCTGGGCGCCCCAGGTGACAGCGGCGACTGGATCAATGAAATCCACCTCAACCGCAACGGGCTGAAGAAGTTCTCACCGCGGTATGCGGCGCTGGTGGAACAGGTGCTGCAGCAGCAGGGGTTGCCGACGTAATGGGGCTAGGACTGATATGGTCTCAACTGCGTCCCACCAAAGCAACCATTCAAAATGTCCAAATCACTCGAGGTCTTCGAAAGCTCCATCAAAGACGCCGAGGAGCTCTTAGCCATTTACAAATCACAACCGAAGGCAACCCCTGACACAGGAGAGGTCCTAAAGCGCGCCGGATTGGTGATGGCCATGACCGCATGGGAGACCTATGTGGAAGACCGGATTCGAGAGGAAATCCAGGTGCTGCTCAAACTCCTGAACGGCAGTCATGCGGGACAGTTCATCTTTGACTCACTAGAGGAGGAGTTGAAGCGCTTTCACAACCCTACAGCCGACAAGACTCGCAGACTGTTTCTTGACTATCTCAAGGTCGACGTCACTGCCAAATGGGAATGGAACAACTGTGACCCCAAGTTGGCTAGAACCACGCTGGATGAATTGATGGGAAAGCGTGGCGACGCCGTTCACCGGTCAAGAGCCATCACGAGCGGCGAACCTGCACCGCACCCTGTGAAGAAGGAGGACTTGGAAAAGGCGATTCGATTCTTGCGAAATCTAGTCATTGCCACCGACAAAGCACTTGCATGAGAACCCTTCATGCATCGTTGCTCGCTGAAATCCGCCATATCCATTTCGTCAAGCAATGAGCAACCTAGACTGGACCCGTGTCGAAGTTGAAGCCATCGTGGCTGACTATTTGAAGATGCTCAGCCTTGAACTGGCGGGCCAGTCATTCAGCAAGACAGCGCATCGAAAAGCGCTACAACAAAAGCTCAACGGTCGCTCCAATGGCTCCATCGAGTTCAAGCACTGCAACATCAGCGCGGTGATGATGGATCTTGGATTCCACCCCATCCGTGGGTATCGACCGAGGTTCAACTACCAGAGCTTGTTACGGGAAGTCGTCGAAGCGCAGGTCGCTCGGCAGACCTCTCTGGACTCGCTGGCGCTGGCAGCAGTTGAGCAGCCGGCTGTGAGCCCTGAAGTGATTGACTTCACCAAAGTGATCGCGGATGCACCCGCGCGTCAGCACATCGCATCAGATGCCGCGCCGTACCGGAGTTACGCACCTGTTAAACGTGACTACATTGCCAGAGAGGCTCGTAACGCGACGCTCGGCATAGCCGGTGAAGAGTTTGTGGTTCGTTTTGAACACTGGCGATTGACTCAGCTCGGTCAGCCCAAGCTGGCAGACCGTGTCGAGCATGTCTCGCAGACCCAAGGTGATGGTCTCGGCTACGACGTGCTGTCGTTCGATGCCGATGGAAAAGAACGCTTCATTGAGGTGAAGACGACCGCCTTCAGCAAAGAGACGCCATTCTTCGTGACCCGCAACGAACTGGATTTTTCTAAAGACGCCAGCGACCACTTCGTCCTGTGCCGTCTGTTCGAGTTTCGGCAAAAGCCGCGCTTGTTTGCCCTCAAGGGCGCGCTTGACCAGCACTGTTCTCTGGACCCGGTCACTTACCGGGCAAGCTTCTCTTAATCGGTTACACCGCCTCCCGCAGCTCAAACCCGCCCAGGGTTTCCCCGGCCTGCACTTCGGTCACCGCCACATGTTCCACCCGCGCGCCCATCGGCCCGCGCTGTGCCCATTCGATCAGCGCGTGCACCGCTGCGGCAGGGCCGGTGGCCA
>JBIIQD010000135.1:0-6575 GCA_044342265.1 Hydrogenophaga sp.
CTCGCTGCGGAAACGGGCGCGCACATGGTGCCGAGCTACCACCAGGACCTGCTGCGCGGCGTCAGCACCTACTGGTGGGAATTCTTCAAGGCCGTGCCTCAGCTCGACGTGGTCTACGTGCCCATCGGCCAGGGTTCGGGCGCTTGTTCGGCCATCGCGGCCAAGCTCGCGCTGGGTCACAAGGCTCGCATCGTCGGCGTGGTCAGCGCGCACGCCACCACCTATGCCGATTCGATCGCGGCCGGCCGGGTGGTGGAGGCGCCAGTAAGTACCGTGCTGGCCGACGGCATGGCCTGCCGCGTCGCCGATGCCGAGGCACTGACCGTGCTGATGCCGCACCTGGACCACGTGGTGAAAGTGAGCGACGCCGAAGTCGCCCAGGCCATGCGCGCGATCTTTGCAGACACCCACAACGTGGCCGAAGGCGCGGGCGCTGCAGCTTTTGCCGCAGCCATGCAGGAAGAAGGAATGCTGGGTGGCGAGACCGTCGGCATCACCCTCTGCGGCGGCAACGTCGACAGCGCCACCTTTGCCCAGGTCTTGTCCGGCGCCAGTGTCTGATGCCAGGATGCAGAGGTGCCGGCTTTGCCGCGCGGCAGGCATCGCCCCTTTGGGGTGACCTGCTGTCAGGCGGGGCGCGGGAGGGACACGAGTCGCGCCACCACCTCGCAGAAAGCTTCCACAGCGTCGGTCTTGAACACCACCTCGGCCACACCCACTGACTTGGCCTCTGACTGCAGCTCGTCGCTGATGTAACCCGAGGCCACCGCCACCGGCAGCCGTGGGTTGATCGCCAACACTTCGCGCGCCACATCAATGCCTGACATGCCGGGCATGTTGTAGTCGGTCATCACGAGCGCAAAGCCGTCGGGCTGAGCGCGCACCGCATTGATGGCTTCCTGCTGGTCACAGACCGCCGTGACCCGGTAGCCACGGCGTTCCAGCAAGCGGCGCACCAGAAACACCAGGGTGTCGTCGTCATCAAGGTAGAGGATATGTGCTGGCGCAGTGTTCGGTTCGTCAGACATGGCTGGTGGCTCCACTGAAGTGATATTGGGCGATGCAGGCTCGCCGTTTGTGATGTCGCTCATTGTGCCGCCGTCCAGAGGGACCAAGCCTGAGTCGGGCGGCAGCTGGGGAGGTTTTTCCGCAGTGGCTGGGAAAAACAGGGTGAAGGTGGTGCCTTGCCCAGACTCGCTGGAGACCGAGATCGTGCCACCATGGGCTTCAACGATGCCCAGCACCATGGGCAAGCCAAGGCCAGTTCCCTGCCCGAGGCCTTTGGTGGTGAAGAAGGGTTCAAAGATGCGCGCACGTGTGGCTTCGTCCATGCCACAGCCATCATCCCGCACCGAAATGCGCACAGCTCCCAGGCCGCTGTGTTGACCCTGTTCGACCAGCTCCGGCGGCAAGGCGGGATCGTCCGGCGACACATGATCGACGAGAAAGCCAATCTGACCGGGTTTGCCTTGCAGCGCGTGCACGGCGTTGGTCCCGAGATTGAGAAGGACCTGCCCCAACCGTGTCGGGTCGGCAAGGATGGCAGGCCCGCCCGGGGTGATGGACTTGATCAGTTGCACATGTGAGCCCACGGCGGTGCGCAACAAGCTGCACGTTTCCTCGACGATGGTGGCGGGGCACACCGGCGTGCGCGCCAGTGGCTGCTGGCGGCTGAAAGCCAGGATCTGTCGCACCAGCTCGCGCCCGCGCCGCGCCGCCGTGCTGATCTCGTGCAGGCTCTGGCGCACTGGTGACCCAGGCGCCATGTCCTGGCGAGCCAGCTCGGCGTTGCCCAGGATCGCGGCCAGAATATTGTTGAAATCGTGTGCCACGCCGCCCGCCAGCGTGCCCAGTGCCTCCATCTTCTGCGACTGTGCCAGCTGCTGTTCCAACAGGCGTTGCTGCTGCTGTGTCTGGCGCAGCACAGTGATATCGACAAAGGTGAAGACGATGTGGCGCAGACCGCCCAAGGCGTCGTTCTCGGGAAAAGCGTTGCACAGCGCCCAGCGAGTGCCGCCGTGGATGCGAATGCCCCCCACGAAGTCGGACACCGGCTGCCCAGTGGCCAGCACCCGCTCGAAAGGAACTTCGTGCCGCGCCATCTTTTGACCGTCGCTGCGCAGCAAATGCCATTCCATCGTCGCTGGCGGCTCGCCGCTGGGGGGCCAACCCAGAAATTGCCGTGCCGTTGCATTCACCCGAAGCACCGAGCGGTCAGGGCGGAACACAACCACACCCGCGCCCAGGTGGTCGACCAGGGCATGCGATTGTTCCTCGCGCTCGACCATTGCCTTGCGGGCCTGTTCGGCCTCATGGCGCAGGCGCAACGAGACCAAGGCACCGAAGATCATCACACGCACCAGCTTGGTCATCAGGAAGACCAGCAGGAACGTCGATGCCACACTGTCCAGCGAGGACTGCTGCAGGGCCAACGAGCCCAGCGCGAACAGCATCAACAGTACCTCGAAGACAGCCAGTGCCATCAGCGCCCGGAACTCTGGTGCCGCGCGCAGACGGCCCAGCCGCGAGAGATCGCGCAACAGCAGCAGCACCAGCACCAGACTGGCCCCCACATACAGCGCCTGCTGGTGTGAGGCCTGTTCTGGACCACCCGACACCGCCAGCAACGCAGCAGCAAGCACCAAACAGAACATCCCGAGAGGCGCCAGTGGCAAGGTCCAGCGCAGGTAGCTGCGCAGACCGATCCACGCCAGGGCATTCGACGCAAACATGAGCACCGCCGCGATCGATGCCACCTGCGGCGGCAGGCCGCCAACGCGCAACGCCAGGGTCAGCGAACCCAGGATGGCCAAGAGGGAGCCCAGCGACCACCAGCCCGGTCCGCCGATGGCAGGGTAGCGCCGCGCCAGCCCCAGAAAGGCCAACGCAATCAGCACCTCCACACCCAGGCGCAGAAGAATGACGGTTGCGAGATCAGGCGCCACAGGCCACAGACGGAATGGACATGAACGCCATTGAAGCACGGCGGGAATACGCCATTGACCAGCAAAACGAGAAAAAGGACGGCTTTTTCCGGCTTTCTTGGGCGGCGATACGGTGCCGTGCAACCGCCCAGTCACTGCCGAGACAAAGCTGGCGCGCAGGCTGCGCCCAGAATGCCACCCATGGGAACCCTCTACCTTGTGCGGCACGGTCAGGCCTCGTTTGGCGCCGCGGACTACGACCAGCTCAGTGAACTCGGCGAACGCCAGAGCGAGCGCCTGGGTCGCTACTGGTCCGAGCGCGGGCTGCGCTTTGATGCCGTCCTCACCGGCACACTGCGCCGTCACGCTCAGACCTGGGGCGGCATCGCTCGCGGCGCCGGTCTGGCGCTGTCACCGCTGGAATGGCCCGGGCTCAACGAGTACGACAGCGAAGCTGTCATCCGCGCCATCCTGCCGCGCGGACAGGATGACGCGCTGGGCGACCCGCACAGCCCCGCGGGCTACAAGGCGCA
The DNA here is from genome assembly GCA_044342265.1 of Hydrogenophaga sp. GTDB lineage: Bacteria > Pseudomonadota > Gammaproteobacteria > Burkholderiales > Burkholderiaceae_C > Hydrogenophaga. Next base: position 3,458 of record JBIIQD010000135.1, read on the forward strand.
CTTCCGGGTGCTGCGCGACGGCCTTCGGCAATGGATGGCGGGCACCACCAGCCCTGCGGGAATGCCCAGCTACACCGATTTCGTGCGCGGCGTGACCAGCGCACTCGAGCATGTGCGCGCCAACCATGCAAGCCACCACGTGCTGATGGTCTCCAGCGGTGGGCCGATTGCGACCGCGGTCGGTCATGTGCTGGGTCTGAGCCCGGACGCGACCATTGACCTGAACATGCGCATTCGAAACAGCGCGGTGACCGAGTTTCAGTTCAACCCCAAGCGGCACCACTTGTTGACCTTCAACACGCTGCCACACCTGGACCGAAACGATCTGAGGGAATGGATCACCTACGCGTGAGCCCGATTCCACTCAGTTGAAGGCTGCCTTCTCGGTCAAGGTGTCCGGCGGCAACTGGTCAATTTCGGTCAACGCTGTCGCCAACGCCCGACCTGCAGCATCAAGAACCGCGCGCCCCTTCTGTGCGCTGGCCGCAGCAGCGTTGCCCGCGGCGCCATGGGCGTTGATGTCCTGCATCTGCCAGGCGAGCTTGGCGCTCTTGCCATTGCCCAGCGTGGAAAAGCGCTTGGCGCGCTCCTGCGAGCTGGAGCGGAAGTGCTCCGCCTTGTCCATGCGCACGCGCTCGGGCCGCAGTGCCAGCATCATGGAGGTCTCGATCTCGCCCGCATGGATCCCAAAGCGGTGTTCTTCTGCACTGAACAGGGCATTCAGGTCCTGCCCATTCGGGTCCAGCAGCGGCAGGCTGAACCAGTTGACGCTGTAGACCAGCATGCCCAGCCGCGCGCGCAGGTCCCGCGCTACCAGATCCAGCGCACCAACCTGGCCGCCGTGGCTGTTGAGGAGGACCAACTTGTTCACGCCGCTGGCGGCCACGCCTTCAGCCAACTCGGTCCATACCCGGATCAGCGTTTCGGTCTTCAAGGTGAGCGTGCCAGCGAAGCGCATGTGCTCAGGCGAAAAACCGATGGCCTGTGTGGGCAGAAACAGCGCCGGCAAGTCGTTCGGGATGTGCGGCAGTGCCGCCTCAATCACGCCATTGACGATGTCGGTATCAACCGACAGGGGCAAGTGCGGGCCGTGTTGCTCGGTCGCCGCCACCGGCAGCACCGCGATGGCGCGGGTGCGGTCGAGCTCGGAGAAGTCGGCGGTGGACAGATCAGACCAGTGGCGCGTCAAGGCGTTCATGGGCCGAAGTGTAGAGGCAGGACTGCGGCACTGACTTATATTTGTCGTTCGGCAAGCTCGGACCCAGGAACTCGTCGCCCCCAGCACGCTCCTATGCTGGCGTCGCCAACGCCTGGCCCTTCCCAACCACCCTGAACCGCGTTCCATGCAGCTCCCGTTGTCTCGTTCCCTGCGGTGGTACCGCCGCCTCGCCGTTGCTGGCTTCGGCTTGCTGCTGCCCCTGATCGCCACGGCCCAGAACCTGCTGGGCAGTGTCGGCGCCACCGTGGTCAAGTCCGAGCAGACCCGCGCCGAGTTGATGGCCCACGCGCCCGAAGGCGCATCGCCGGGCGCCAAGCTGTGGGTCGGGCTGCAACTGACCCACGCACCTGAGTGGCATACCTATTGGAAGAACTCGGGCGACTCTGGTCTGCCGACCGATTTGCAGTGGACGCTGCCGCCGGGTGTCAGCGCGGGCGAGATCGGCTGGCCCACGCCGCGCAAGTTTCCAATCGGCCCGCTGGCGAACTACGGCTACAACGGCACGGTGCTGCTGCCGGTGCCGCTGACCGTTGGCCCCGAATTCAAAGGTCAGCAGCTGGACGTCCAGCTTCAGGCGACCTGGCTGGTCTGCCGCAAGGAGTGCATTCCCGAAGAAGGCCAGTTTTCGCTGCGGATTCCGGCTCAGGGATCCACCGGTCTCAACGGTGCGGCCTTTGAGGCCGCATTTGCCGCTGCACCCAAGGACCAGCGCGCCGGGGATAGCGCACTCAAACCCGAGCCAGGATTCCTCAACGTTACCCTCGACACCTTGCCGGCGACCTGGAAAGGCCAGACGTTGGCGTTCTACCCAGAACAGACGGGACTGATCGAACCGGGCGCGGCCTGGACCCAGGCTTGGGACGGTGCGCGCTGGACCGCAAAGGTCCCCCTGTCGGCGCATCGCAGCGACAGCCCGGCCGAGGTGGCTTTGGTGGTGGCGCAGGCCGAAGCGCCCGGCGAAGGTCCGGGCCTGCCAGGCGTGCGCATGACGGTACCTGTGCAAGGCGCGTGGCCTGCGGTAGCGCCGCTGCCTGCGCCGACCGTGTCGCCCGCGCTGCAGGCCGCGCTGGACGCCAACGCCGCACGCGACTCCGCAGTGTCTGCTGCTCCTGTCGGCGCGTCGTCGCTGACCCTGGGCGCTGCGCTGCTGGGGGCGCTGATCGGTGGCCTGATCCTGAACCTCATGCCTTGCGTTTTCCCGGTGCTGGCGATCAAGGTGCTGGCGTTCGCGCAACATGCCGACAACCGCGCAGCGCACCGCCGTTCCGGGCTGGCTTACACCGCCGGTGTGGTGTTGTCCTTTATGGCTCTGGGCGGCTTGCTGCTGGCGCTGCGTGCGGCCGGTGAGCAGCTGGGCTGGGGCTTTCAGTTGCAGAGCCCAGCCGTGGTCGCGGGACTCGCCGTGTTGTTCACACTGATCGGCCTGAACCTGGCCGGACTGTTCGAATTCGGCAGCGTGTTGCCCAGCAGTCTGGCCAGTCTGCAGACGAAGAACCCGACCGCCGACGCTTTCCTGACTGGCGTCCTCGCCGTCGCGGTGGCTTCTCCCTGCACCGCACCGTTCATGGGTGCCTCGCTCGGCCTGGCCGCCACCCTGCCGGCGGTGCAGGCGCTGGCGGTGTTTGGCGTGCTGGGCCTGGGCATGGCCCTGCCCTACCTTGCCGCGAGCTGGTGGCCCGCAGTTGCGCGCGCGTTGCCGCGGCCTGGCGCCTGGATGGCGCGCTTTCGCCAGTTCATGGCCTTCCCGATGTTTGCCACCGTGGTCTGGCTGCTCTGGGTGTTGGGACAACAAAGCGGCATCGACGGCGCTGCGGCGCTGCTGATGCTGCTGCTGGTGCTTGCGCTGCTGGTCTGGGCACTCGGCCTCTCGGGCAAAAGTCGCACGGTGCTCGCTGGCCT
>JBIIQD010000136.1:0-6537 GCA_044342265.1 Hydrogenophaga sp.
TCTTCAGCCCGGCCACGTGGCGCGCGTACTCAATGGTGGCGACCTGCATGCCCAGGCAGATGCCCAGGTACGGCACTTTGTGTTCACGGGCGAAGCGGGCGGTGTTGATCTTGCCTTCCACGCCGCGCGAACCAAAGCCGCCAGGCACCAGAATGGCGTCGTACTGTGAGAGCTTTTGTGCAGCGTCCGCGCCTTCCATCGTCTCCGAGTCGACATGGTCGATCTTGACCCGCACGTGGTTGCGCATGCCGGCGTGGCGCAGCGCTTCGTTGACCGACTTGTAGCTGTCCGACAGATCGACGTACTTGCCAACCATGGCGATCTTCACTTCGCCTTGCGGGTGCTCGGTCTCGTGGACCAGATCGTCCCACCGCTTGAGCGTGGTGGGCGGGGTGTTCAGGCGCAGCTTGTCGCAAATCAGGCCATCCAGCCCCTGCTCGTGCAGCATGCGCGGCACCTTGTAGATGGTGTCCACGTCCCACATGCTGATCACGCCCCACTCAGGCACGTTGGTGAACAGCGAAATCTTGGCGCGCTCTTCTTCCGGGATGCGGCGGTCCGCGCGGCACAACAGCGCGTCTGCCGAAATGCCGATCTCGCGCAGCTTCTGCACCGTGTGCTGCGTGGGCTTGGTTTTCAGCTCGCCCGCGGCGGCGATCCAGGGCAGGTAGGTCAGGTGAACAAACGCCGAGTTGTTCGGACCCATGCGCAAACTCATCTGGCGCACGGCTTCCAGGAAGGGCAAGGACTCGATGTCACCCACCGTGCCGCCGATCTCGACGATGGCCACATCCACCGGGTCGGGTGTGAAGGTCTTGGGATCGACGCCCTGCGGGGCCACAAGTCCGGCGCCGCGCTTGATGAATTCCTGGATTTCGTTGGTGACATGCGGGATGACTTGCACGGTCTTGCCAAGGTAGTCACCGCGGCGCTCTTTTTCCAGCACCGACTGGTAGATCTTGCCGGTGGTGAAGTTGTTGGTCTTCTTCATGCGCGTTTCGATGAAACGCTCGTAGTGCCCGAGGTCCAGGTCAGTTTCGGCGCCGTCGTCGGTGACGAAAACCTCGCCATGCTGGAAGGGGGACATGGTGCCCGGGTCCACGTTGATGTACGGGTCGAGCTTGATGAGGGTGACTTTGAGGCCGCGCGATTCGAGGATCGCAGCCAGGGAAGCAGAAGCAATGCCCTTGCCAAGGGAGGACACCACACCGCCGGTGACGAACACAAATTTGGTCATGACTCGGGCGAGCCGGGCGCTCGCAGGAGGTGGAAATGGAGATTATAGGCGCCGCCCCCTGGCCAATCGCCCGTTTCGGGCACCGTCGACGAGTCTGGATGGTGTCGAAAAAGTATCAACCTGATACATTGACACCATGAACGAGTTGAGCGGAAAACACATCGTCCTGGGCCTGTCTGGCGGCATAGCCTGCTACAAGGCGGCCGAGTTGTGTCGAGCCATGGTCAAGGCCGGTGCCACAGTGCAGGTGGTGATGACCGAGGCCGCCGGACAATTCATCACCCCTGTGACCATGCAGGCGCTCTCGGGCCGGCCAGTGTTTTCGTCTCAATGGGATTCGCGCAGTTCGGCGGGTGTGGACAACAACATGCCGCACATCAACCTCAGCCGCGAGGCCGACGCCATTGTGGTCGCGCCCGCCAGCGCCGATTTCATGGCCAAGCTGCTGCATGGTCGCGCCGACGACTTGCTCAGCCTGATGTGCCTGGCCCGACCGATCGACAAGGTGCCCTTGATCCTGTCCCCGGCGATGAACCGCGAAATGTGGGCGCACCCGGCCACCCAGCGCAATGTGGCGCAGCTGCGATCTGACGGTGCCACGGTGCTGGATGTGGGGATTGGCGATCAGGCCTGCGGTGAGAGTGGTGACGGGCGCATGCTGGAGCCAGAAGAACTGCTGTACGAACTGATCCGGTTCTTTACCCCCAAGCTACTGTCGGGCCACCATGTGCTGGTCAGTGCAGGTCCGACGTTTGAGGCCATCGATCCGGTGCGGGGCATCACCAATCTGTCCAGCGGCAAGATGGGTTTTGCCATCGCCCGCGCGGCGCACGAGGCCGGGGCACATGTGACGCTGGTGGCTGGGCCAGTCAGCCTGGCCACGCCGCGTGGGGTTGGCCGCATCAATGTGAAGACGGCGTTGAACATGCAAAAGACACTCAATGTCCTGAGCCTGAACGCCACGGTCTTCATCTCGGCCGCTGCGGTGGCCGACTGGCGTCCTGCTGAGACAGTGATGCAGAAGATCAAGAAAGATGGAACGGGAACTGTGCCGCCGTTGAGCTTTGTCGAAAACCCCGACATCCTCAGTGGTGTGGCGCACAGTCCCCGTGCGAAGAACAAGATCCTGTTCTGTGTCGGCTTTGCTGCGGAGAGCGAAGAGCTGCTGGCCCACGCCCAGGCCAAGCGCGTGCGCAAAGGGGTTCCCCTGCTCGTCGGCAACATTGGCCCCGACACCTTTGGACAGGACGACAACGCCCTGCTGCTGGTGGACGAGCAGGGGACGACCGAGTTGCCCAAAGCCAACAAGCTGGTGCTGGCGCGGCAGCTGGTGGCCGAGATCGCAAGGCGGCTGCCCGGGCCGCAGGTCTCAGGCACAGAACCCTTAGCAGCCACCCAGGGTCCTGCCTGAGGGGATCCATGCCGCTTGTGCGGCGGGTGCATGCCCGGTACGATCCATAAATCAACGTTTGCTTATTTATGGATTCATCGGAGGCCCTCCTTGCGATCCCAACTTTTGCCTCGATGTGCAGACCTCAGACCTTGCGTGTCCGGGCGCCGTCGCCTGTTGCGGGCTGCGCTGGGGCTGGGTGGAGCGGGACTGGGTCTGGCGTTGATGCCCGAGGTGCGGCTGTTCGCGCAACAAATGCAGGAGTTCATCGAAGGTCCTCCTGTGCCCGACGTCAGGCCCGAACAGCTGTCACGCCATGTGTGGATGGTCTATGCCAAAGAGGGTTTCCCGACACAGGAGAATCAGGGGCTGATGGCCAGCGTCATTTTTGTGGTCACCCGGCAGGGTGTGGTTGTGCTGGACACCGGTGCTTCCTTGCAGATTGGGCAGATGGCGATCCGCATGATCAAAACAGTGACGCCCAAGCCGGTGATTGCGGTCTTCAACAGCCACTACCATGGCGACCATTGGCTGGGTAACCATGCCTTTGCCGACATGTTCGGCAAGGACCTGCCGATCCACTCGCTGGCGCATACCCGCGAGCAGATCGTCGGGCACGAAGGCAACCTGTGGCGCAGCCTGATGGAGCGCTGGACCCAGCAGGCCACGCTGGGCACCCAAGTGGTCGCGCCCAACAAGACGGTGGAGCATGGCCAGGTGTTCGACTATGGTGATGTGCAGATCAAGCTGCACCACTATGGCACTGCCCATACACCGTCGGACCTGTCTTTCGAAATCGTCCAGGACAAGCTCACCTACATCGGCGACATCGCGATGGAGAACCGCATCGCCAACATCGACGATGGTTCTTACCCGGGCACATTCAAGTACTACGACGCGCTGAAGACAGCGGCTGGCGACCAGGTCTGGGTGCCCGGACACGGTCGGGGCAGCAAAGAGCTGCTGGAGAACTACGGGAGCTTCCTGAGAGGGATCTGGGAGCCCTGCGTGCAGGCGGTCAAGGACGGCATCGCCATCGACGGTGCCAAGGCGCTGGTGATGAAAGACCCGCGCGTTGCCCGTCGCGCCAAGACCATGGCAGGTTTTGACAGCAACATCGGCAAATACACCAGCCTGGCCTATCTCGAAGCCGAAAAAGAAGTGTTCTGAGCGAATGCGGTCCGCGCGCCGATCAGGCGTGAGACGTTCAGTTCTTCCACCACGGCAAGAGCCGCTTCATGGAAGCGACTTCGCCCGCGTGATCGGGCAGGTAGCCAGGCAGGGACTGCAGCCGTTGCTGCCAGCGGGCACTGCGCAGCAGCCTGAGCAGGCTTTGCACCGCGGGCATTTCCAGGGCTGACTTCAGGCACACCAGCAGGTAGCGTTCGTCGGTGAGGCGAACGTAGCCCAGCCCTTGGCTGCGAGCGGCGTATTCCGTGCCCAGACCCACGTCGGCTTCGCCGCTGGCCACGGCTTGCGCCACCGCGGCGTGCGAGCTTTCTTCGCGGTCGTACCCTTTCAGTTCTGCAGCCGCAAGGCCTTTGCGGGTCAGCATTTCTTCCAGCAGCAAGCGGGTGCCCGTGCCCATGGCGCGGTTGACGAACCGAGCCCGGCGCGCGACCACGTCGAGCAGGTCATAGAGCCGCAAGGGATTGCCGGGCGCCACCATCAGCCCTTGGGAGCGACGGGCAAAGCCAATGATCTTGTGGGTTCCCGGTTTGAGCAACGGTCTGTAGGTCCGGGCGCTGCGGCTGTCTGCATCGGCAAAGGGCTGCGTGTGAAAACCGGCCAGCAGGCAGCGCCCTTCGTTGAGGGCGCGGATCGCGTCGACGCTGCCGGTGAAGCGCAGGTCCAGGTGCACGCCCGGGTCGTCGACGGTCTGCGACAAGGCAGCGAGTTCCTGCAGCTCGTTGAGCGCGTGATCGTGGCTGGCGTACAGGGTCAACACCTCACTGGGCCGCTGTTCGTCGTCGAAAGCCATCGCAAAGGCGCGTTCAAGTTCGGCGCGCAGTCCCTCCATCTGCGGACCGAGCCGGGCCTGGGCCAGGCGCTCGGCCATCAGCAGCCGCTGGCCGAATGGCGAGAGCAGGGCGGACTGCCCACGCTCCCACACCAGCAGCTCGCGTCCCAGCATCCGTTCCCACTCCTTGAGCTGGCCCCAGACATGTCGGTACGACAGGCCCAGCTGCCTCGCTGCGGCCGAAATCGAACCTTGTTCGCGCACCGCATGCAGCACGTCCATCATCGGATTGCGAAGCAGCGGTGATCCCTGGCCGCGCTCCGGGCGCTCGGCCATCAGCGAGTAGGACATCGCGACGCGTTTCATGGGCGGCAAGTGTGCCTGAACAAAAACTTGGGGCCGTCTTGCTTATGCTGAACCGTTCATACCACGTTGCCACGGACTCTCAAGCCAGGCGCAAACCCTTATGCTGCAGCGCAAGGTATGAGCACTTTTTCCGACAGCGTGGCCACGGCGCTGCAATTGATCGTGGCCGGAGACACCGGTCTCTGGGCCATCGTCGCGCGCTCGCTCGCGGTCAGCGCAACCGCCTGCCTGCTGGCCTGCGGACTCGGTTTGTTGCTGGGCGCGTGGCTGGCGGTGGCGCGGTTTGCGGGTCGTGCGGTGGTCTTGACCTTGCTCAACACCTATCTGGCCGTTCCGGCGGTGGTGGTCGGTCTGGTGGTGTATCTGTTGCTGTCGCGCTCGGGGCCGCTGGGTTTTCTGGGCTGGCTGTTCAGCTTTCAGGCCATGGTGCTGGCCCAGTCGCTGCTGGTCCTGCCGTTGGTGACGGCGCTCACGCGCCAGGTGGTGGAAGACAGCGACCGGGACCACGGCGAGCAGCTGTCTTCGCTGGGGGCAGGGCGTACCTTGCGCAGCCTGCTGGTGGCCTGGGATGAGCGGTACGCTTTGCTCACTGTGCTGATCACCGCCTTTGGGCGAGCGATTTCCGAGGTGGGCGCGGTGATGATCGTGGGCGGCAACATCGACGGCTTCACGCGCGTCATGACCACAGCCATCGCGCTGGAAACCAGCAAAGGTGACTTGCCGCTGGCGCTGGGCTTGGGGCTGGTGTTGCTCGCGGTGGTGCTGTTGCTCAACACACTGGTGGCTTTGCTGCGTCGCTGGCGTGAGCATCTCGATGGCGGTGACCTGCGGATGGCGACCACATGACGGTCGTGCTGGAGCTGCGCGCGGCCTGCGTCAGCCTCGGGCCTGCTGCCCAGGTGGAGGCCTTGCGGGACATCTCGCTGTCGATCCACGCGGGCGAACGCGTGGCCCTGGTCGGTCCCAACGGTTGTGGCAAGAGCACCTTGTTGCGCGCGTTGCACGGCCTGCTGCCCATCGCGCAGGGCGAACGCGCAGTGCCACAGGCGTCTCGCGTCGCCATGCTGTTCCAGCGTCCGCACATGCTGCGCATGTCGGTGCGGCGCAACCTGCAGCTGGGTTTGTGGCTCAGCGGTGTGCCCTGGGCGCAAACGCGCGAACGTGCGCAGCAGGCGCTGGTGCGCGTGGACCTTGTGCACCTGGCCGACCGCAACGGTCGCGCGCTCTCGGGCGGGCAGCAGCAGCGAGTGGCGCTGGCCCGCGCCTGGACGCTGCAGCCCGACGTGTGGCTGCTCGACGAGCCCACCGCCAGTCTGGACCCCTCCGCCAAGCGCGAGGTGGAGGCTCTCATCGCCGACTTTTGCAACGAAGCACCCGCGCCCGGTCGCTTGCCGCCCACGCTGGTGTTCGCCAGCCACAACCTGGGCCAGGTCAAGCGCCTGGCCAGCCGCGTGATTTACCTCGAACAGGGGCAGTTGCTCGCCGACCTGTCCGTCGACTCGTTTTTCAACCAGTCCCTGCTCGAACAGCTGTCGGTGCAGGCCAGTGCTTTTGTCAAAGGAGAAACCGCATGAACACGAAACA
>JBIIQD010000137.1:0-6485 GCA_044342265.1 Hydrogenophaga sp.
GGCTTCTCACGGGCGCAAGGGCGTCAAGGCGCTGGTGCTGGGCAGCGTGGCGCAGAAAGTGCTGACTCACGCAACTTTGCCAGTGATGATTGTCAAGGGGTGATCGCTGCAGGCTCTGCGAAGGCGGACTTCTTGGGGCGGACAGTGTCTCGCCATAGGTTTCCATGAAATTGAAACCAAATGCCCACGTGGCGCTCTCCTGTCAAAACCATGGCCGCTGGTATCAAACCATGTGCCTGTCTGTCGGAAATCTGCAGGAGAGAAGTCTGTCGTTGTTTTCAGGTGATGGGTTCGCAGCGTTACAGATTGATGCAATCGACCTGATACGACTCCGTTAGGCTGGCGGGGCCCGCGTGGATTGCTGATGTTTCAGTTGACCAAGTGTGCAACGGGTGTGCAGTGAGCGGCGTGTGGCTGAATCGCCGACGTGCTCTATCTGTGATGCGACAAGCTCTCTGGGAACTTGTCGCCGCCAGGGAATTTTGAATGTTCTGGCCGCCATCCTTTTTGCATCTTGGCGTGAGGCCGTGATCTTCTTCGTTATCAATGCATTGATCTTGGAAACGGGCTTGCTGAAACTCTGTGCTGATGGCCGCTTTGGGGCCGAGTACGCGCCTGCACCTCAGCGCTTCAAGAGTTGTGCTGGGGTGTCTGGGCTCGGTGTTGTCTTGAGCAATCCTCTAGGTTTTTGTTTCTCAATTGCGCATCTTGAACAAAGAGTGCAGCGGCTCGCTTGAGTGTTGCTCTTTCTGGCTTGAACTCTCACAGGTAACTTTGATGTCCTCGCTTTCGCCCACAGTAGTCTTATCAGTGCCTTTCCGATCTTCCGCTTTGTTTGTATTGATCGGGATGGCTTTTGCAGGTACCGGTGGACTCGTCCATGCACAGACACCCCCGCCTGGGTATTCCTTGAGGTGTGCGGCTGAAGGGAGTCAATGCAGCTTCACTGGCGAAGCAACGGTGGTGTTTGGTGCCCAAATGAATTGGACAGTGCCCCGCACGCTCAGCGGCGGCGTCGCTTGCACCAGCACCATCTTCGGTGATCCCGCGCCGGGTGTGGCGAAGGCTTGCTACTACAAAGCGACCACGGTGTTGGCGATGTCCGCGCCGGGGTCTTCTCCACCAGCAGGCCCATCTCCGGGATCGAGATCTTCAGCCCCAGCACCGGCCCCAGCACCGGCTCCAGCACCGGCTCCAGCACCGGCTCCAGCACCGGCTCCAGCACCGGCTCCAGCACCGGCTCCAGCACCGGCTCCAGCACCGGCTCCAGCACCGGCACCGGCACCGGCTCCAGCACCGGCACCGGCTCCAGCACCGGCACCGGCTCCAGCACCGGCACCGGCACCGGCTCCAGCACCGGCACCGGCACCGGCACCAGCACCGGCACCGGCACCAGCCATGAGCCAGCGTGATGCCGTTCGGCTGGCCGAGCAGGCAACGTTTGGCCCCACAGAGGCAATGGTGAGTTTGCTTCGAACCCAGGGTCCTGCCAGATGGGTGTCAGACCAAATGGCACTTCCGGCCTCGACCTACAGCTCGGGCGGCACTGGCGCGGTGCACCAACACACGGCCAGTACCGACTTCTGCGTGGGCCGAGGTGACAACTGTTGGCGTGACTGGTCGTCATCAACGCCGCTGGTCTGGGACTTTTATCGCAACGCCGTCGACCGTCCCGATCAGCTGCGCCAGCGGGTGGCGCTGGCTTTGCAGCAGATCCTGGTGGTGTCTGAAGTGGAGGTGTCGGGCACCTATGGCCTGCGCAGCCACCACAACATGCTGCTGAACAACGCATTCGGCAACTACCGAGAGATTCTGCGCAAAGTCAGTCTGTCGCCGGTCATGGGTGACTACCTGGACAATGTGAACAACGACAAATCGGCGCCAAACGAGAACTTTGCCCGCGAGCTGCTGCAGCTCTTTGCGATCGGAACCTGTGAACTCAATGTCGATGGTTCATTGCAAGGCGGTACCTGCAGGTCGACCTACGACAATGATGTCGTGCGCGAATACGCCTACGCGCTTACCGGTTGGACCTATCCGGCTGGCGGCAGCACGCCCTATGGTTGCTGGCCCAGAGGTGCCAACTGCCGTTACCTTGACGGCGACATGGTTCCGGTGGCGGACTTTCATGACTCACAAGCGCGTACTTTGCTCAGTGGTGTGTCGCTACCCGCCGGACATACTGCGACCGCTGCACTGAACGCGGTGCTTGACAGCCTGATGGTCCACCCCAACACAGCACCTTTTGTCAGCAAGCAACTGATTCAGCATCTGGTGACCAGCAACCCCAGCCCGGCCTATGTGCAGCGCGTGGCCACTGCCTTCACCACAGGCCGTTCGGGCACCTTCGGTCGAGGCCAGCGCGGTGACATGCAGGCCACTGTCGCGGCGATCCTCCTGGATCCCGAGGCACGGTCCGCGGCGCCCGGCCCATCAGCTGGCCGGTTGCGCGAGCCCGTGCAGCTGTTTACCGGGGCGCTGCGCGCGCTCAATGGGCGCACCGATGGTGACGCGCTGGGTTGGTGGTGGGGTGATGAGCTGCGCCAGCATATCTTCCGTTCTCCCTCAGTGTTCAATTTCTACCCGCCCGACTATCCATTGGCAGGCACTTCGTTGGTTGGTCCAGCCTTTGGCATCCACAACGCCAATACGGCTTTGCAGCGGGTCAACTTCATCAACTACCTGGTGTTCTGGAATGGTTCAAACCCCAACACCAGCGTGCCCAACGCGCTAGGTACCAGGATCAACCTGACCGCGTTCACTACAGACGCAGCGGACCCTGCTCGTCTGGTCGACCGGCTTTCGTTGTTGGCGCTGGGCGAGACGCTGCCGCCCACCAGCCGAAGTGCGGTGATTCAAGCGGTGTCGGCTTACACGCAGCAAAGCAGTGGCAACGATTACCTCAATCAGCGCACAAGGCAGGCTGCCTATCTGATCTTCTCCTCCCCCCAGTACCAGGTCGTTCGTTGAGAGCCCCCACCATGAAGACATCCATCACTGCTCAATCGACCCTGGAAATCAGTCGGCGCCGTTGGTTGCAGTACTCGGGCTCTACGCTTGCCACAGCCCTGGGCGCCACGGGTTTGTCCGCTCTCGTTCCTGCCACTGCGCAGGCACAAACGGGGTACAAGGCCCTGGTGTGCATCTTCTTGTACGGGGGGAATGATGGTTGCAACACCGTCGTTCCGACAGACGCGACCCGCCATGCTCAATACACAGGCGTTCGAGGCACCCTGGCTCTGCCGCGCAGCAGCTTGGTCAGTCTCACGGGCTCCGACTACGGGCTGCATCCTTCATTGTCCGCGTTGTCGGGCGCTTGGTCCGATCGCAAGCTGGCGCCAGTATTCAACGTCGGACCGCTGAACCGGCCGATTACCAAAGCCGAATTTCGCAGTCTGCCTGACTCTGACGTGCGCATCCCGCAAAGCCTGTTCTCTCATTCCGACCAGCAGGTGCTGTGGGAAGCGGCCAGCTCCAGGGTGACCGAGCGCACGGGATGGGGTGGTCGCGCTGCAGCCACGCTCGGCACCGTCAATCCTGTCATTTCTGTGGGGGGCAACGGGCGTTTCGGGCTGTCGGCGCTACAGACCCCGCTGGTGCTTCCCGAGCCTGGGGGCTCTTTCGGGCTCATTGGATTGTCGAACCCGACCTGGGCGCCTGAAGTTGAGCGCAAACGGGCGCTGGACGCCATGTACGCGGGCAGTGACAGCAACACCACGGTCAATGCCTACATGACCCAGCAACGCAACGCCATGGTCATGTCAGAGCGTCTGGGAGCGTTGGTGGCACAGCAGCCCGGCAGTGTGGCTGGGTCGCTGCTCGACGCTGCTTTTGCGCCCATCACGACCAATGGGCGCATCAATACGCCCATTGGCCGGCAGCTCTACCAAGTGGCCAAGCTGGTGCAAGGTCGCGCAACGGTGCAAGGCAGCCGCCAGATTTTCTTTGCGCAGCAGGGTGGCTATGACAACCACAGCGAGCAAATTGCGGCGACCAGCCTGGAAGGCGTCCACGCCCGGCTGCTCAAGGCGCTGGGGGATGCCATGGCCTGTTTTTACAACGCCATGAAGGACTTGGGACTGAGCGAAAGCGTGACCTTGTTTACCCAGAGCGACTTCGGTCGAACCTTCAAGCCCAACAGCAGCAGCGGAACCGATCATGCCTGGGGCAACCACCAGCTGGTTCTCGGAGGTTCAGTGCTGGGCGGCACCACTTACGGTACTTTTCCCGAGCTCGTGCTCGGTGGCCCAGATGATGTCGGCCAGCAGAGCTGGGAGCTACACGGTCGCTGGATACCCAAAACCAGCGTCGACCAGTATGCCGCGACCCTGTTGGGCTGGATGGGCGCCAGCGACGCGCAGCTCAACAGCATTTTGCCCAACCTGCCGAACTTTGGCAGCGACCGCCGCGTTGGGTTCTTGTAGTGGGCGTTTCCCTCAGCGCCGGAACCGGCCCTGGGCGTCGATGATCGAAAGGTCGGCGAAATCCAGGCCGGTGTGGTCCTCCTTGCTGTAGCTGAGTTTCACGCCGCCGAGGTCGTGGTCCCGGATGCCTTCCAGTGCGTCACGCAGCGCCTGCGGCGTCGGGTTTGCACCAGCGCGGCGCAAACCTTCCACCAGCACCTTGGCCGCCGCAAAGCCCTCCATCATGGCGGGTGAGACACCCGAAAGCCCTTTGGCCTTGGACAGGTCAGCGGCCTCCTTGATGAGCGGCGAACTCACCGAACGCTCGTTGGGAAACACCTGCGTGACGATGACGCCGCGGGCATGCTCTCCCAGCAGCTTGATGAACCCTTCGGAAGCGTTGTTCGACAGCGTGACCGCCTGCGCCCGCGAACCTGCGTTGCGAAGCGCATGCACCGCCAGAGCTGTGTTGCCTGCCGACCCGATGATCAGGACAGCCTGTGCCTTCTGGGCGCTTGCTTGCTGGGCCAAACCCGTGAAGTCCGGCTTTTCTCGCTGGAACCGGGCTTCGAGCAGTGGTTTGAGCTTGACCAATGCAAAACCATTGGCTGCGCCAGCGGCGGAGTCGGCGCCAAATGCATCGTCGGTCTGCCAGACAGCGATGCGGGTGATGCCGATGCTTGAGAGGTGTTCAATGGCCTTGGCGGCTTCACGCTGGTAGGTCGCGCGCACGTTGAACACCCAGGGGTTGACCGGCTGGTGCAGGGCCATCGCTCCGGTGCTGGGCCCGATCAGCGGCATCTTGTATTCCGCCAGCAGCGGCAGCAGGGCCTGGGTGTGAGGTGTGCCTCTGTTCAGGAACAGGGCGATCACCTTCTTTTGCGTGATCAGCTCGCGCGCCACTTCGATGGTTTTCTTCGGTTCGAATTGGTCGTCCATCGATATCAGCTCGATGGTTTGGCCGTTGACACCGCCCCGGGCGTTGATTGCATCCAGATAAAGCCTTGCGCCGTCGGTGTTTTCCTTCACACCGGCGGCCACGGAACCAGTGAAGCCCGAAGGCTGGCCGATCCGCAGCTGCGCCCGAGCGGGCAGGGCAATGGCGACGGTCAGCACAGCGGCCAGCCACAGCAGGGCTCTTGTCATGGTGTTGTCTCCTTCTGGCTTGCCAGTCTAGGCAACGATCGGGGTTCGCGTCATTGTGGAAATAACGTAGCGACCGGACAGGGCGGTGTGGGGCTCCTAGAATGTCCGCCTCCCTCTCTGGAAGCCCTGCATGTCCGACGATCTCCGTCACGCTGACGAACCCCTGTCCCCCTCCGAGGCGCCCGCGGAAGGTCCCGGCACCGGCACGATCCGCATCCGCGGCGCGCGCCAGCACAACCTCAAGAACATCGACCTGGACATCCGCACCGGGGAACTGACTGTGGTGACTGGCCCCAGCGGCTCGGGCAAGTCCAGCCTGGTATTCGACACCCTGTTTGCCGAGGGTCAACGCCGCTACGTCGAGACCTTCAGCGCTTACGCGCGCCAGTTCCTGGACCGCATGGACAAACCTGCGGTGGACAAGGTCGAGGGCGTGCCGCCCGCCATCGCGATCGACCAGACCAACCCGGTGCGCAGCTCGCGCTCCACGGTCGGCACGATGACCGAGCTGAACGACCACCTCAAGCTGCTGTTCGCGCGCGGCGCCCAGCTGTTCGACCGCGAGACCGCGCTGCCGGTGCGGCACGACTCGCCGCAGTCCATCTTTGCGGAACTGCAGCGCCGCGCTGCAGAACAGGGTGATCCCAGGCTCGTGGTGACCTTCCCGGTCGAGTTGCCCGTCAGCACCACCCCAGAAGAGATCGAGCAGTGGCTGTCGGCCAGCGGTTACACGAGGGTGCAGGCCGAACGCATCGTGCAGCGTGCGGCCAAGGACGAAAGCCCTGCGAAGGGCAAGAAAGCAAAGCCTGTGATCGAGGCGGTGAGGCTGCTGGACGTCGTGGCCGACCGTTTCCGTTTGTCGAGTGCGGAACCCGTGCGGGTGATGGAAGCCATCGAGGTCGGGCTCAAACGCGGTGGCGGCAAACTCATGGTCTA
>JBIIQD010000138.1:0-6469 GCA_044342265.1 Hydrogenophaga sp.
CAGCTGTCCACTGGTGGCGGTGCCGCACCGCTGCCCGGCACGGTGCTGCGGGTGGAGCCGGTGGCCTTCACCAAGGTCTCGGCGCTCGGCATCGAAGAGCAGCGGGTGAATGTGGTGGTGGCGCTGGCGTCAGCAGACGCGGCTCGCCTGGGCGACGGCTTTCGGGTGGATGCGCGCATCACCGTGTCTTCGCAGGCCGACGCCCTGTTGATGCCCAGCGCGGCACTGGTGCGCGACGGTGAGCGCTGGCGCGTCTTTGTGGTCGAGGACGGCAAAGCGCGTGCGCGTGCCGTGCAGATCCACGACCGCAACGCCGACCTGGCCTGGGTTCAGGACGGCGTGAAGGCGGGCGAGACGGTGCTGCTCTACCCGGGCAGCACCGTTGTGGACGGGCAGCGCGTGAACACGAAGTAGCCCCCCGCAGCGCTTCGCGCTACCCCCCACGGGGGGCGGCACTGGCCGTCCGGCAAAGCCGGCCCGGCGGTGCCTCTGGGCTGGATCTTCTCAAGCGTTGCGGGTCTTCCCCCGGCCGCTTGGCGAACTGCACCCGTTCACACCACCAGCCTCAAGGTGCGGCAGCGCACAGACGCGCGAGCGCCCCGGCTTTACCGTGAGGGCAATGGCACTGGACACCCACCCGGTCCGCCATGCGGAGCAGCCCCAGGTTGTTCAGCCCGTTCAACCCTGTCACAGAAGGTCTCTCATGAAAACCACCGCTCAACGTTTCTCTATCCTCCTGCTCGCCGCCGCCGCCTTCACCGGTCTCGTCGGCTGTGCTTCCACCACCACGCAGGAGAGCACCGGCCAGTACATGGATGACACCGCCATCACCGCCAAGGTGAAAGCCGCCATCTTCAACGAAGAATCGCTGAAGTCGGCCGAGATCAACGTCGAAACCTTCAAGGGCGTGGTCCAGCTCAGCGGCTTCGTCAACTCCGCCGGTGACATCCAGCGCGCGGTGACCGTCTCGCAAGCCGTGGGTGGCGTGCGCTCGGTCAAGAACGACATGCGGATGAAGTGAACGACCGTGCTCCCGAGGCTTCCCGTCGGGACTCCGACAGGCACCCTATGAACACGAACCACTTTTACACCGCCCGTGGCCTGGCTTCGGCCACTGGCTTGACCTTGGCCTGAGTGCCTGCGCTGGCATGACCCACCAAGAGAAGAACACCGCCATCGGCGGCGTGATCGGCAACCAGTTCGAAGAGATCAAGAAATGAATGACCGCGCGACCCCCACCTCACCCTCAAGAAAGACTTCCATGAACAACCTTGTCAAAGCACTGGGCGACGACGCCTCCAACCTGGCCCACGACGCCACCCTGGGTGCCGAGAGTGCCATCCGCTCCACCCAGCGCATGGCCCATCAGGGCCTGGACCGCATGGCCGATGGCCTGGACGAAGCCCGCTCGCAGACCGGCGCTGCGCTCAACAAACTGGTGCACGACACCGAGACACTGACCCACCGCGGCATGGAAGCGGTGCGCGAAGGCACGCACCAGTTGCGCGAGAAATCCCTGCACGTGAAAGACGCGACCACCAGCTACATCCAGCACGAGCCAGTCAAGTCGGTGCTGATCGCTGCCGCCGTGGGCGCCGCGCTCATGGGACTGGTCGCGCTGTTCAGCCGCCACAGCGGCTCGGGCCGCTGAGCGCACGCGCCGGTTCCATGATCCACCCGGTGTTTCGTCTGGCGGCATCGCAGCCACAGCTGCTGGCGGAGCACGCGGCGGCGTATGCGGGCCTGGTGTCCGAAGAGTTGGCCGTCCGCAGCGCATGCCTCAAGCGCCGCCTGGCGCTTCAGCTGATAGGCGCCGCCGGCTTGCTGGTGGCGGCGGTGCTCGCGGGGGTGGCGCTGCTGCTCTGGGCTTCGTTGCCAGACGCCGGCTTTCGCACGCCATGGCTGCTGGTGGTGACACCGGTGGTGCCCGGCGCGCTGGGTGCATGGGCGCTGTGGCGGGCGCAGGAGCGCGACAGCAGTGAACCGTTTGCCAACCTGCGTTGGCAGCTGGCGCAAGACGCCGCGCTGCTGCGCGTGCCTTCACCGCCATGAAGCCCGTCATACCCACCACCGCGCGTACCGCAGCCGCGCCTGACAGCCCTGCCAGCGCCCGTCTTGCGCACAACCGACTGCGCATGGCCAGCTGGCTGGAGCACGACCGCGCGGCCCAGGCCCAGCCCTTGCTCGGTGGCTGGGCCGCCCGCGCGGTGCTGCCCCTGGTGGACGGGCTGCGCCAGCACCCCGCTGCCTCGCTCGCTCTCGGTGCGCTGGCGCAGGCCTGGCTTCGGCCCACGGCGCCCGCTCGTGGCGGCGGGCAAGCACTCGAATCGCAGGTGTTGGGCGCAGCGCTGTCCTCGGTGCGAAAGCATCCCAAGACCACCCTGGTCGTGGCCGCCCTGGCGGGCATTGCCTGGTGGTGGAACCGATCCCGCGCCCGACCGGCGCATCCCCCTTGAACTTCTAGGAGACACCATGCTTTACACCATTGCGCTTGTGCTTTTGATTCTCTGGCTGCTGGGCCTGGTCACCTCGACCACACTGGGCGGCTTCATCCACGTCCTGCTGGTGATTGCCATCGTGGTGGTCCTGGTTCGGGTGATCAGCGGGCGGCGGGTTCTTTGAACTTTGCCGACGTCGTCTGTGCGCTAACGAACAGACGGCAGGGTACACCTGCGGTTAGCGTCGTGGTATGCCGTTGCTTCGGCGCGAGAGACACACCGAATGCCCGATACGCCCCAACCGCCCGTGATACCGGGTGACGCCGATATGGCTACCTGCTTGAAGTGTTCGGCTTTCGCCGGCTGCAGCGACCTGCTCAAGGCAGGGGCACTGCAGAGCGCCATCCTCAACAGTCCCAACTTCTCGATCATCGCGACCGACGAGAAAGGCATCATCCAGCTCTTCAACGTGGGGGCCGAGCGCATGCTCGGCTACCGCGCCGACGAGGTGGTCAACCGGGTGCGACCGAGCGACATGCACGATCCGCTGGAAGTCCGTGCCCGCGCCAAGGCGCTCAGCCTGGAGCTCGACACACCCATTGCACCGGGCTTCGAGGCCCTGGCCTTCAAGGCCTCGCGTGGCATCGAAGATGTCTACGAACTCACCTACATCTGCAAGGACGGCAGCAGCTTTCCGGCGATGATCTCGATCACCGCGCTGCGCGACGTTCATGGCGACCTGATCGGCTACTTGCTGATCGGCACCGACAATTCGGTGCGCAAACGTGGCGAGCTGCAGCTCAACGAAGCCATGGCGGCGGCCGAAAAAGCCAACCGCGCCAAGACCGATTTCATCTCCAGCATGAGCCACGAGCTGCGCACCCCGCTCAACGCCATCCTGGGTTTTGCGCAGCTGATGGAGTCGGGCTCGCCCGAACCCACGCCCACGCAGAAACGCAGCATCGACCAGATCCTCAAGGCGGGCTGGTACCTGCTGGAGCTGATCAATGAGATCCTGGACCTCACCCTCATCGAGAGCGGCAAGCTCACGTTGTCAGACGAGCCGGTCTTGCTGATAGAGGTGCTGGCCGAATGCCGCGCCATGGTCGAGCCGCAGGCGCAGCAGCGCGACATCCAGATGATTTTTCCTAACCTTGTGCAAGCGCTCTGCGTGAAGGCCGACCGCACCCGGCTCAAACAGATCGTGATCAACCTGCTGTTCAACGCCATCAAGTACAACCACCCCGGCGGATTGGTGACGGTGAAGTGCACGCTCAGTGCGCCTGGCGTGATCCGCATCAGCGTGCGCGACACCGGCCCGGGGCTCACACCGGCTCAGCAGATTCAGCTGTTCCAGCCCTTCAACCGGCTCGGGCAGGAAAACGGTGCCGAAGAGGGCACGGGCATCGGCCTGGTGGTGACCAAACGACTGGTTCACCTGATGGGTGGCGCCATCGGCGTGAGCAGCACGCCCGGCGTGGGCAGCGAGTTCTGGGTCGAGCTGCCGCTGGTCGACGCTCCTCAACTCGCGCCGGCCGACGCGTCGTCGACCGATGTTCAAAGTCCCAGAGTCCAGGCGGGCACCCCGGTGCACACCCTGATCTACGTGGAAGACAACCCCGCCAACCTGGAGCTGGTGGAACAGATCGTGGCGCGCCGGATCGACCTGAGCTTGCTGGGCGCTGCCGACGCCCGAGTGGGCATCGAGTTCGCCCGCGCACGCCAGCCCGAGGTGATCCTGATGGACATCAACCTGTCCGGGATCAGCGGCATCGAGGCTTTAAAGATCCTGCGCGCCGACCCGGTCACTGCGCACATCCCCGTCATCGCGATCAGTGCCAACGCCGTGCCGCGCGACATCCAGCGTTGCATGGAGGCGGGCTTTTTCGACTACCTGACCAAACCCATCAAGGTGAACCTGCTCATGGCCTCGATCGACGCTGCCCTGCTGTTCGCGCGAACCAGCCGCATCCCCGCTGCACACCAGGAACCCGCATGACGCTGACGCAGCAAGAGCGGGTCAATGCCCGCATCCTGATCGTGGATGACCAGCCGGCCAATGTCGCCCTGCTCGAAGCCATGTTGGCGGAAGCGGGCTACACCCAGGTGACCAGCACCCGGGAGCCCGACAAGGTGTGCGCCATGCACCGCCACGCACCTTTCGACCTGATCCTGCTCGACCTGCAGATGCCTGGCATGGATGGCTTTCAGGTGATGGAAGCTCTCAAGGCCAGCACCTCCGACAACGACTACCTGCCGGTGCTGGTCGTCACCGCCCAGCCCGGCCACAAGCTGCGCGCGCTGCAGGCTGGTGCCAAGGACTTCGTCAGCAAGCCGTTCGACATGGTCGAGGTCAAGGCGCGCATCTACAACTTGATCGAAGTGCGCCTGCTGCACCGGCAACTGGAGAAGCACAACCTGCACCTGGAGGAACTGGTGAAGGAGCGCACCGCCGAGCTGCTCGAAAGCGAAGCGCGCTACCGGGCCCTGACCGAGCTCTCCACCGACTGGTACTGGGAGCAGGATGGTGAAGGCCGTTTCACCAAGGTCTCTGGCCCGGTGCTGGAGATGCTGGGCCTGCATGTCGACACCCTGAACGGCGAGGGCGACGCCTCACCGGAGAGCGATGGTTGGAACGAGGCCGAACGGCAGGTGCTGCGCGAACGCATCGCATCGCGCAGCCCTTTCCTGGACATGGTGCTGGGCCGGGTGATGCCCGACGGAACGCAGCACCATTACCGCGTGAGCGGCACGCCCATGTTCGACAGCCGCTGCACCCTCATCGGCTACCGTGGCTTCGGCGTCGAGGTTCTCTCGCTGCCGAAGGTCTGAAGGCGGGGGGCGTCAATACCGTGGTTCGCCGTCGGCGTTGACGGTGATGCTGCGGCCGGGTGGTGACGTCATCTGGACGCGGTGCACGACACCGCGGAAGCGGTAGGTCACGTCCCAGTACGCGGGCTCGTTGCTCACCGGCTCGCTGGCGCAGCGCTGCACATCCTGCGTGGCCACCGGGTTGCCGTACCGGTCGCGGCCCACGTTGGACCCGATGGCAGCCCCGGCCACCACGCCCCCGACAGTGGCCAGGTCCCGACCCGTGCCGCCACCGATCTGGTGGCCCAGGATGCCACCGATGACGCCACCGATCAGGGCACCGGGCACGTTGGCGTCCGACCGCTGCGGCACCACCGCCTCGCGCTCGATCCAGCAGCGTTGCTCGGTCTGGCCCATGACAGCGCGCACCGTCAGCACGTCGGCCTGGTACAGCTGCTCATTGCTGCGGCGCCGGTAGTCGCGCGGTGGCGGGTTGGCAGGGGTTGTGTACACGGGGGCCGACGCTTGCGCCACTGGCGACTGGTAGACGGGGTAGGGGGCGGCGCAACCAGCCAGGCCGAAGACCGCCACGAGGGTCAGCCAGGCAGCGGGTGTATCGCATCGAGGGGAGCGGGTGTGTGGGGTCATGGGGAATCCTTGTGTGAACAGGTTGCCAAGGTAGACCTCCAGGCCGGTGGGGTCTGTGCGCTGCCGTACCTCCTGTGCGGCGCGCCGTGGCTCGGAGTGTTCGTCAACGCACAGACCCGAAACGGCGCCCGCTCTACAAACACCTGTCGGTCTCAGACCACCCTCCACCCACCCCCACCGAAGGCGTTGACCATGTCCAAGATTTCTTCTCTGAACCCTTCCTGGGACACCTCTTCGTTTGGCCACCCGGCCGACATTTCGCCGCTGGAGCGCACCGCGCTGGGCGACCACCTGAGCCAGTGTGGTGCCCTGCGCGGACCTTTGCAGGCGCTCCAGAGCGGCGGCGATGCGCTGCAGGGAATGGTGGCCGGTCGCGTGGTCACGTCGGTGCTGGTGCTCGGGCTGCTGTTCGGCGGCTCGTGGCTGATGCTCTAAGGCATGTCGGATGCAAGCTGGCTCGCCCAGGGGTCCTGGATTCCGAAACCCCTCTCCCAGATGCTGGACGCCGGACGCGGTCCGGCACTGGAACCGATCCGTTCGGAGCTGTTCGGTCCGGCGCGTTTTGAACAGCA
>JBIIQD010000139.1:0-6454 GCA_044342265.1 Hydrogenophaga sp.
GGCATCTTCACGCAGCCCGAGCTGGCGGCGCTGAAGAACCCGTCCATGGCACCGGTGCTGGAAAAGGCGGTGGGCACATGGGGTGCGGTGCTGATCTACCTCGGCCTGATCGTCTCGGTGGGCGGCGGTTTCCTGGCCTGGACCCTGCTCGCGGCCGAATCCCTGTTCACCCCGGCGGGTGGCGGTGTGATGCCCGCGTGGCTGGCCCAGCAGAACGGCAAGGGCGTGCCGACACACGCGTTGTGGTTGACCAACGGCATGGTGCAGGTTTTCCTGCTCATCACGCTGGTGTCCAAGGCGTCGTATCTGGCGCTGATCTCGCTGTCCACCGCGATGATCCTGATTCCCTACCTGTTCAGCGCCGTCTTCGGCCTGAAGCTGGCCTGGCAGGGCAGGCGCGCGGACGCGGGCACAGCCACCGAAGCCCATCACGCGCGTGACATCTCCATCACCGCGCTGGCCGCTGTCTATTGCACCTGGCTGCTGTACGCGGCCGGTCTGAAGTATCTGTTGCTGAGCGCCTTGCTCTACGCCCCTGGTGCCGCCGTATACCTGCTGGCCAAGCGGCAGCGCGCCGAGCGTGCATTCACCGGCCGCGAAAAGCTTCTCCTGGCCGTGCTGCTGCTGGTGGCCGTGGCTTCGGCTTATCTGCTGTGGGCAGGCCAGCTGAGCCTTTGACCCCCTTTCACCGCACCAGCGCTCTACACAGAAAGTGATCCCATGACCTCAGGTCTGCATTCCGAAGTCGGGCGCCTGCGCCAGGTGATCGTCTGTCGCCCAGGTCTGGCGCAGAAGCGCCTGACACCGGCCAACTGCCATGAGCTGCTGTTCGACGACGTGCTCTGGGTCTCCCAGGCCCGCAACGACCACGACGCGTTCACATCGGCGATGAAAGAACGCGAGGTCGAGGTGCTGGAGATGCACGACTTGTTGGCTGACACGGTGGCGATGACGGAGCCGAGACAGTGGTTGCTGGACCGCAAACTCCACCCCGATCTGGTGGACGAAGAAACGGCGGCACAGCTGCGCCCCTGGCTTGAAGCCCTGGCACCGGCCAAACTGGCCGAACACCTGATCGGCGGCGTGGCGCTCGCCGAACTGCCGTTCGAGGTCAAAGGCCTGCTGGGGAGCTTCGCGGGTCCCGCCGAGTGGTTGCTGCCGCCGCTGCCCAACACCCTTTTCCCCCGCGACAACAGCTGCTGGATCGAGGCCGGTGTGGTGCTGTGTCCGATGTACTGGCCGGCACGCCGGCAGGAAACGCTGTTGATGGCGGCCATCTACCGCTTCCACCCATTGTTCAAAACCAACGGACACGCGCCTGAGGTATGGTGGGGCGACCCCGACAAAGACCACGGCCTTGCGTCGCTGGAAGGCGGTGACGTCATGCCGCTGGGCAAGGGCGTGGTGCTGGTGGGCATGGGTGAACGCAGCTCGCCACAAGGGGTGAGCCAGCTGGCACGTCAGCTGTTCGCCGCGGGCGGCGCCACCCACGTGCTGGCCGCACAGATCCCCAAATCGCGCGGAGCCATGCACATGGACACCGTGTTCAGCTTCTGCGACCGTGACCTCGCGACCGTCTTTCCCGAGGTGGTGGACGCCGTGCGCGTGCACAGCCTTCGACCGGGCAAGAAGACGGGCACTCTCTACGTGCACACCGAGACGAAGCCCTTCATCGAGGTGGTGGCCCACGCCATGGGATTGCCCAAAATCCGCACTGTGACCACCGGAGGCGACGCTTACGAGTCCGAGCGCGAACAGTGGGACGACGGCAACAACCTGCTGTGTCTCGCGCCCGGTGTTGTCATGGCCTATGACCGCAATGTCTACACCAACACCTTGCTGCGCAAGGCCGGGGTCGAGGTGATCACCATGCCTAGCAGCGAACTCGGGCGCGGTCGAGGCGGCAGCCACTGCATGAGCTGCCCGATTGAGCGGGACCCGCTGTGACCTTGAGCCGTGGTGGCCTGAACCGCATCCAGTGGGCCTTGGGTGGTGTGCTGCTGACCGTGCTGGCGCTCTGGCTGGGCACGGCGCCGTTCGGCGGCCTGGGGCTGAGCGTGTTTGCCTTGCGCGCGCCGTCGCTGCAAGCAACCGGCACGCTGGCGATGGCCGCCATGAGCGTGGCCATGGTGCTGGCCACGCGGCCGGTGTTCTTTGAACGCTGGCTGGGCGGGCTGGACAAGATGTACCGGCTGCACAAGTGGCTGGGCATTTCGGCGCTGCTGTTCGCGGTGAGCCACTGGCTGTGGGTGGAGGCGCCGAAGTGGATGACCGAACTCGGCTGGCTGGTGCGCCCGGTACGGGCCGCCCGGCTGCCATCGGCCGAGCCGGAACCGGCGGTGTTTGCTCTGTTGCATGGTCTTCGCGGTCCCGCCGAGGGCCTGGGTGAATGGGCGTTCTACGCGATGGTGCTGCTGATCGCGCTCGCTTTGTGGAAGCGCTTTCCCTACCGCCGCTTCTTCCAGACCCACCGGCTGCTGCCCGTGGTCTACCTCGTGCTGGTGTTTCACGCCGTGGTGCTCACCAGCGATGGCAGCTGGACGCAGCCCGTCGGGGTGGTGATGGCGCTCCTGATGCTGGCTGGCACCGTGGCGGCGCTGATGGTGCTGTTTGGTGCGGTGGGCCGCAGCCGCCAGGCGGTTGCCGAGGTGGAGGCGACCAGTCTGCCCGCCGGCGCCGACGTGCTCCAGGTCGATGTGCAGCTCAAGAGCCGTTGGGCGGGCCATGAAGCCGGGCAGTTCGCCTTCGTCCGTTTCGACAAGAGCGAGGGGGCGCATCCGTTCACCATCATTTCTCCGTGGACGGGTGACGGGCGCCTGGTGTTCCTGATCAAGGGTCTGGGCGACCACACGCGGCAGCTGCCCTCCCTGCTGAACGAGGGCGACCTGCTGCGCGTCGAGGGCCCCTATGGAACATTCAATTTTGCGGGTGAAAAGCGCCACCAGGTGTGGGTGGGTGGCGGCATCGGCATCACCCCCTTCATCGCACGCCTGCAGCAGCTGGCGCTGCAGCCCGATGGCAAAACCGTCGACCTCTTCTACACCACTGCCACGCCGCGAGATGGCGCGGTGGCGCGGCTGGCAGCGGCCGCGCTGGCCGTGGGCGCGCGCCTGCACGTGATGGTGGAGGCGGTGGACGGGCGGCTGAACGCCGAGCGCCTCTGCGCGGCGGTGCCCGACTGGCGAAGCGCCGATGTGTGGTTTTGCGGACCAGCCGATTTCGGCAAGGCCCTGCGCCACGACCTGATGGCCATGGGCCTGGCCGGCCGCGATTTTCACCAGGAACTCTTCAACCTGCGTTGAGCGCCCGAGCGCCCCGACACCCTCCCGGAACTCCCATGAGCTTCAATCTTCACAACCGCAGTCTGCTCGACCTGATCGACTTCGCGCCGCGCGACATCCGGTACCTGATCGATCTGGCGGCCGAGCTCAAGCGCTCCAAGGCGGCGGGCAACGAACACCCGCGCCTGAAGGGCAAGAACATCGCGCTGATTTTCGAGAAGGCCTCGACGCGCACACGCTGCGCTTTCGAAGTGGCGGTGCACGACCAGGGTGGTCACGTGACCTACCTCGACTCTGCCGGCTCGCAGCTCGGCCACAAGGAGTCACTGAAAGACACGGCGCGCGTACTGGGCCGCATGTTTGACGGCATCGAGTACCGTGGTTTCCACCAGACCGTGGTGCAGGACATCGCCAGGTTCTCGCATGTCCCGGTGTGGAACGGCCTGACCGACGAGGCCCACCCGACCCAGGTGCTTGCCGACCTGCTGACGATGCAAGAGTTCGGCGAGAAGCCGCTGCACGAGCTGTCGTTCTGCTATCTGGGCGATGCCCGCTTCAACATGGGTTGCTCGCTGCTGGTGGGTGGCACGCAGATGGGCATGGACGTGCGCATCTGCAGCCCGGCGACGCTGGCTCCGCCGGCGGCGCTGGTGGCACAGATGCGCGAACTGGCGCTCACCACGGGCGCACGCATCACCATTGAGGCCGACCCGGTCAAGACCGTGGCGGGCGCCGACTTTCTCTACACCGACGTCTGGGTGTCGATGGGGGAGGCCGACGCGGTGTGGAAAGAGCGCATCGACCAGCTGCTGCCCTACCAGGTGAACGCCGCACTGATGCGGGCCACCGGCAAGCCTCGCACGCGCTTCATGCACTGCCTGCCGGCCTTCCACAACCTCGAGACCGAAGCGGGCCGCGAAGTCCACGAGAGGTACGGACTGAGTGAAATCGAGGTCACCGACGAGGTGTTCGAGTCCGACGCATCGGTCGTCTTCACACAGGCCGAAAACCGCCTGCACACCATCAAGGCGGTGCTGGTGGCCACGTTGGCGTGAGGCGCGCGCCATGAGACTTTTTGTGGCCCTCGGTGGCACTGCCTTGCTGCGTCGCTCACAGCTGCCGAGCGCGGGCCCGATGGCGATGGCCTGCAGGGCGTGGAGGCCGTCATCGTGGTGGGGGCCACCGGTCGGCGCGCGGCCATCGGCGCACTCGACCAGATCGAAGTCTTGCTGACTGGCGAGGCCGGTACACAGGTTCAAGCGGACTGAGCGCCGCCGTGCAAAGAACCCTTACCCACAAGTTCAAGCGCCACGGTCTCCGTACGGTGCCAGACCGACGCGCGCCGAACACCGCGTCCTAATGCAAGTGTCATGTTGTGTTGACTTCGCCAGCCGCACCCAGCTGCACCCAGTTGTTCCTCGGGGACCGCCTTGCGGGTTCCAACGTGATGAGCAGGTCAATCGGCCCGCTCCACGTGATCGATCTCAAACAACGGGAACTGGAATGAACCACAAACACACCACTGGCTTGCTTCTTGCGCTGGCCATGGCTTCAACCACAAGCATCGCGCTGGCGCAAACTGCGACTGCAGCGTCGGCGGAGCCCCTCAGCCGCGAGCAGGTCAGGATGGACACGCAGGAGTTTCTGAAGACCCACCGCTGGATCGAAAGCTCCAACACCTGGGTGCTGAAGTCGGGTGTTGAACCACCGGTCGGCGTGCTGTCCCGCGCCACGGTGAAAGCACAGCGCGATGAGTTCCTTCGCAATAACACCTACAACAGTGTGACCTCGATGTGGTCGCCGCGCAAACCTGTGCCTGCAACGGTCAGTACGCTGACGCGGGCTCAGATGCGCGCTGACACGGCAGCCTTCACCAAGACCCACCATTGGGACGAAGTGAAAAGCGAGTGGCTGATGGACACGCCGACGAAGAAGTGACCAGGACCTGAAACCGCCACCGCTGCAGCGTCAAACGCTGTAGCGGGCATCCTGCAGGTCGATGTCTCGCGAACCAGTTTGCGTTGGTCACCCGACCAGAAACAGCAAGGGCTGCGGAGAGAAAGCGGCCGAGTGCGATCTGAACCCTTGGCACGGGCACCCGGGTGTCGCGCGAACGTGCGCCACTGAGCACCACCCACATCAGCATTGCGAACAAGGTGCAGGTCAGCGCCATGGCGACGCTTTACCGCCCGTCAGACCAAGCGGATCAAGTCGATGACATTGCGCACGCCGGGCGTGCCCCAGACCGAATTGGTCGCCGTTGCTCGCTCGTCCCAGCTGTGCACGGTGCCCGACAGGGTCACGTCGTTGCCGTGGACCGTGACCGAGATCTGCTTCGCATCGTCGATCGATGTGCGCTTCAGAGCTGCTTCGATGTCGGACCTGACGGCCGAGGCCATCACGGCGGGTTTGATGCCGATCTGGTCGCTCACACCCGTCACCCCCATCAAGCAGCGCACACTGTCGTTGGCCAATTGTCGCTGGTATTGCCAGTCGACGTCACCCGACAGCGTGACCCAGCCGCCCTCGACCATCACCTTGATGGCGCCAGCGGGAAGGGAGGACGTCAAGTCCAGGACGTTCTCAACCGCTTGCGCGACATCGGCGTCCGAACGCACGCTCAGGCCAGTGAGATACACCTTCAAGTCGGTCGCCAAGGCCTTGACGCCAACCACGCGCTGCGCTGCGCGCTCGGCGCTCCACTTCTCGGCATGGCTGTCGACCTGTCCAGCCAGTGTCACGACACCGTCCTTCACTTCGACCCCGATTCGCGCGGCGTGAACCGAAGGCTCCCATTGGAGCTCTGCGCTGACGTCCTGTTGCAGTTGGCTGTCGGTCTTCATCGTGTATTTCCTCGTTGTTGATGGGGTGTTCATGCTGGTCCGTTGCGCATGGGTGGTCTGTGCGTTGACTGACGCAGACAAACTGGTGGGACGAAAGATGGAGCCGTTCGAAAGGCAACTTTTGATCAGTCAAGCAGCACCAGATTGCCCCGTTCCTGGGCTGCCTTGATTTCTTCAACGGGCAGCGCCACGGAACTTTGTCCGCGCGTGCCCCAGACGATGTCGACCGACTGCCCGCCCAGGCCCTCGACCATGCACGGTCCGATGGGGATGTTTTGCTGTCGCCCGCTGCCCGTTCGGTAGGGAATCGGGCTGACGATGCGAGCGCAG
>JBIIQD010000141.1:0-6437 GCA_044342265.1 Hydrogenophaga sp.
ATCAGCCGTACACGCTGTTCGCGGATCTGCGCGGCCTGTTGCGCAAACACGTCGGCATGTTCCAGCGCGAACAGCGCGCACTCAGCGTTGAGCACACTGACGTTGTAAGGGGGGCGCAGCTTCTCAATCTCTTGCACCAGCGCTCGCGGTCCCATCATGTAACCCAGCCGCACCCCGGCCAGGCCGAACTTGGACAGCGTGCGCATCAGCAGCACGTTGGCGTTGGCCGCAGGGTTCGCGCGGATTTCGTCGAGCCAACTGCGGCTCGAAAACGGCTGATAGGCCTCGTCCATCACCACCAGGCCGCCGAAAGTGGCCGCTTCGGCAACCAGGCGGCGAATCACGCCTGTATCCCACAGGTTGGCCGTGGGATTGTTGGGGTAAGCGATATAGGTGATGGTGGGCTTGTGGGTCCGCAGGGCAGCCAGCATGGCGGGCTCGTCCAGCTCGAAGTCGGCCGTCAGTGGCACACCATGAAAGCCCAACCCCTGCAACTGTGCGCTCATGCCGTACATCACAAAGCCGGGCAGGGGTGCGAGGATGCTGGCACCTGGCATGTCGCAGCCCATGGCCAACAGGGAAATCAGCTCGTCCGAACCATTGCCCAGCATCAGGGCACAGCCCTCGGGCAAATCGACGTAGCGTGTGATGGCCTTTCTTAGGTCTTCGATCCGTGCGCCCGGGTAGCGGTTGATGGCCACGGCACCCAGACGCTCTCCCAGTTGGGCTTGCAGCTCGGGCGACAAAGAAAACGGGTTCTCCATGGCGTCGAGCTTGACCATGCCGACCGAATCCTGGATCGCGTAGGCGTGCATGGACTGGATGTCCTGGCGGATGTTCTGCAGCGGGTTCGGCGTGTTCATGGAGGTCATTTCGGCGCTCGCATCGGCGGCACATCGCGCAGGCGCAACTCGGCGGCGCGGGCGTGTGCCGGCAGACCTTCACCATAGGCGAGTTCGGCGGCGACGGCCCCCAGCGTCTGGGCGCCAGCGGCACTGACCTCGATGAGGCTGCTGCGCTTCTGGAAGTCGTACACGCCCAGCGGCGAGCTGAAGCGCGCCGTACCGCTGGTGGGCAGCACATGGTTGGGGCCGGCGCAGTAGTCGCCCAGGCTCTCACTGGTGTAGGCACCGAGGAAGATGGCGCCAGCGTGCCTGAGGAGCGGTTCCCAGCGGTGCGGCTCATGGCTCGACACTTCCAGGTGCTCGGGCGCGATGCGGTTGCTGATGGCGCAGGCTTCTTCCATGTCGCGCGTCAGGATCAATGCTCCGCGGTCGTTCAGGCTTTTCGCAATGATGGCCGCGCGCGGCATGGTCGGCAGCAGTCGGTCCATGGCCGCTTGCACCAAATCAATGTAGGCGGCATCCGGGCACAGCAAGATGCTCTGCGCAAGTTCGTCGTGTTCGGCCTGGCTGAACAGATCCATCGCCACCCAGTCGGCCGGCGTGCTGCCGTCGGCCAGCACCAGGATTTCGCTGGGGCCAGCGATCATGTCGATGCCCACGGTGCCGAATACGCGCTTCTTGGCGCTGGCCACATAGGCGTTGCCGGGCCCGGTGATCTTGTCCACTTTGGGTACGGTGGCCGTGCCATAGGCCAGCGCGGCCACAGCCTGCGCGCCGCCGATGGTGAAGGCGCGCGTGACCCCGGCCACGTAGGCAGCGGCCAGCACCAGCTCATTGCGTTCTCCGCGCGTGGCGGTCGTGGCGCCCGAGCCGCCGGTGGCGACACTGCCGCGCACCGGGGTCGGCACCACCATGATGATTTCTTGCACTCCAGCCACGTGCGCAGGCACAGCGTTCATGATCAGGCTGGACGGATAGGCCGCCTTGCCGCCGGGCACGTAGATGCCCACGCGGTCCAGCGGCGTGACCTTCTGGCCCAGCAGCGTGCCATCTTCGTCGCGGTAGGACCAGCTCTCTCCGGAGGCCTTCTTCTGCGCTTCGTGATAGCTGCGCACACGCCGCGCCGCACTCTGCAGCGCCTCGCGCTGGGCGGCGGGCAAGCCATCAAACGCGGTCTTGAAGTCGACTTGGGTGAGCTCCAGTTCGTCCATGGAAGCGGCCTGCAGGCCATCGAAGCGCGCCGTGTATTCCAGCACGGCGGCGTCACCGCGAACCTGCACAGCTTGGAGAATATCGGCCACTCGCTGCTCAATCGCCTGGTCGGTGTCCGCAGACCAATGCAGTCGCGCTACAAACTGCGCCTCGAAGTCTGGCGAGACCGTGTTCAGTCGGGCGGGCTGGGCGGACAGACTCATGATGCAGTCGCTTGCTTTTCGATGGCTTGTGAGAAGGCGTCAAGGATGGGGCGGATGGTGGCCTGCTTGAGTTTGAGTGCGGCCTGATTGACCACGAGACGCGAGCTGATGTCCATGATCTGCTCGACCTCGACCAGTTGGTTGGCCTTGAGTGTCTTGCCAGTGGACACCAGGTCCACAATGGCATCGGCCAGGCCGGTCAGGGGTGCCAGTTCCATGCTGCCATACAGCTTGATCAGGTCCACGTGCACACCCTTGCTGGCGAAGAACTCGCGTGCGATGGCGGTGTATTTTGTGGCCACTTTCAGCCGCGCGCCCTGCCGCACGGCCGAGGCGTAGTCAAAGTCCTCGCGCACCGCCACGCTGACGCGGCATTTGGCAATCTGGAGGTCCAGCGGCTGGTAAAGGCCCTGGCCTCCGTGTTCGATCAGCGTGTCCTTGCCGGTCACACCCAGGTCAGCGCCGCCGTGTTCGACATAGGTCGGCACATCGGTGGCGCGCACCAGCACAACCCGCACCTCGGGCCGATTCGTGCGCAGGATCAGCTTGCGCGAAGTTTCCGGGTCTTCCAGCACCTGAATGCCCGCTGCCGCCAGAAGCGGCAGGGTCTCATCAAAAATGCGGCCTTTGGAGAGTGCCAAGGTGATCATTGGATCCTCTCGATGTCGGCACCGATACCGCGCAGCTTCGCTTCCATCTGGTCGTAGCCCCGGTCCAGGTGGTAGATGCGATCGATGATGGTCTCACCCTCGGCCACCAGGCCGGCAATCACCAGGCTGGCGGAGGCGCGAAGGTCTGTCGCCATGACGGTAGCCCCTTGCAGCCTCTCCACGCCCTCGATCACCGCCACCTTGCCATCCGTCTGGATCTTCGCGCCCAGGCGCACCAGTTCGTTGACGTGCATAAACCGGTTCTCGAAGATGGTCTCCGTGACTTTGCTGGTGCCTTGCGAGATGCAGTTGAGCGCCATGAACTGGGCCTGCATGTCGGTGGGGAAACCTGGGTACTCGGTGGTGCGAAAGGTCTGAGCTTTCATGCAGCCAGAGGCACGTACGCGGATAAAACCATCGCCTGCCTCCACCTGGGCGCCCGCATCCCGCAGCTTGTCGATCACCGCATCCAGGTGGTCAGCGCGCGCATGGCGCAGAACCACATCCCCTCCCGTTGCTGCGACGGCACACATAAAGGTGCCTGCTTCGATGCGGTCGGCCACCACCTGGTGGGTGCAGCCGTGCAGCCGCTCGACACCCTGAACGCGGATCTTGCTGGTGCCATGGCCTTCGATTTTCGCCCCCATGGCGATCAGCATTTCAGCCAGATCGGGGATTTCCGGCTCCTGCGCCGCGTTTTCCAGCACTGTCTCGCCTTCGGCCAACGCTGCGGCCATCAAGAAGTTCTCGGTGCCGGTCACGGTCACCATGTCGGTCGTGATGCGCGCGCCCTGCAGTCGGGTGCGGCCTTGGGGCAGGCTGGCGACCATGTAGCCATGGTCCACCGTGATCTCTGCCCCCATGGACTGCAGGCCTTTGATGTGCTGATCCACCGGCCGCGATCCGATCGCGCAGCCACCCGGGAGTGATACCTTGGCGCGGCCAAAGCGCGCCAACAGCGGACCCAGCACCAGCACCGACGCGCGCATGGTCTTGACCAACTCATAGGGCGCCTCCGGGTTGAGGACATCGGGCGCCTGGAAGCTCATGCCACCGCGCTCACCGTGCGTCTCGGTCTTCACACCCATGTTGTCCAGCAATAAGCGCATGGTGGCCACGTCGCGCAGGCGCGGCACATTGTTCAGGTGCACCGGGTCGCTGGTTAGCAGCGTGGCACACAGCTCAGGCAGCGCCGCGTTCTTGGCGCCGGAGATGATCACTTCACCGTTGAGCAGTCGCCCGCCGATGATTCGCAGTTTGTCCATGTTTAAGTGCTCTTTCAGGTAGCCATTGGCGCAAGATTCGGGGCCACCGCAGAATCGGCTTTGCCGGGCTGCTGGTGGCGCCCCCTGGGGGGTGACGCGAAGCGGCGCGGGGGGATCATTGATTTGCCCATTCGGAAGGGGTGTAGGTTTTCATGGAAAGAGCATGCACTTCGTCGGTCTTGATGCGCTCACCCAACGTGGCGTACACGCGCTGGTGGCGCGCGATCAGGCGTTTACCTTCAAACTCGGGGGACACAATCACAGCGGCCCAGTGACGACCATCCCCCGACACCTCGACGTGTTCGCACTTCAGGCCAGCAGCGATGAGTTCTTGAAGTTGATCAGCGGTCATGGGCAGTCTTCTTGGAGGTTCGAAACGGTGGCGGGGATGGTCCAGCACACACCGCCAAACCGGCCTTGCCGGGCGGCTGGTGTGGTCTGCCTTCTAGGGGGAACACGCGAAGCGGCGCAGGCAGTGTTCATGTCAATGACGGATCTTGTATCCGATACGCAGAAGGTGCAGCGACACCGCGCTGACCACCACCAGCGCAGCGCCCACCAGTCCCAGACTGATCCAGGGCGAGACATCGCTCACCCCAAAGAAGCCATATCGGAAACCATCAATCATGTAAAAAAACGGATTGAGGTGACTCACCTGTTGCCAGAAATCAGGCAGCGAGTGGATGGAATAGAACACCCCTGACAAAAACGTCATGGGCACGATCACAAAGTTCTGGAACGCAGCCATCTGGTCAAACTTTTCAGCCCACAGTCCAGCGATCAGGCCGAGGGCGCCCAGCAACGCGGCACCCATGAAACCAAACACCAGGATCCACCAAGGCGCCACAAGACTCGGTTGCGCATACCACCAGGTCACCGCCATCACACCCGCCCCAACCGCCATTCCCCGCACGATGGACGACCCGACGTACGCCACAAACCAGGCGCGATGGGACAAGGGCGTGAGCAACAGAAACACCAGATTGCCCATGATCTTGCTCTGCACCAGCGAGCTGCTGCTGTTAGCGAACGCGTTTTGCAACACGCTCATCATCACCAGACCCGGTAGCAAGAAAGCGGTGTAGTTCACTTGCCCGTACACCTTGGCACTGCCTTCGAGCACGTGGCCAAAGATCATCATGTAGAGGATCGCCGTGATCACCGGCGCTGCCACCGTCTGAAAACCCACCTTCCAGAAGCGCAGAACTTCCTTGTAGAACAACATCTGCCAGCCGGTCATCGCGGCACCGCCGTTGAACGACCGGACGCCCGCTCCATGACTTCGATGAACACGTCCTCCAAGTCTGCCTTGCGAATCTCGACATCCTCGGCTACCACGCCCGCCTCGCGCGCCCGAGTCAGCCACTGCTCGACTTCGATCGCATTGTGGGCAGGCAACTGCACCACTCGGCCAGTCACGCGCGCCTGAAGGGCCATCGCAGCCGGCAGGGCCTGGTCGGTCTTGAAGCGCAGCACGTTAGAGGAAGCCTGACTCAAAAGGTAAGAGGTTTTTTCCAGCGCCACCACTTGCCCTTGCTGCAGCATGGCGATGCGGCCACACAGAGCTTCCGCTTCTTCCAGATAATGGGTCGTGAGCAGCACCGTGCTGCCTTGCTTGTTAAGGCGGCTGATGAACTGCCACAGCGTCTGGCGCAGCTCCACGTCGACACCGGCGGTCGGTTCATCCAGAACGATCACCGGGGGTTTGTGGACCAATGCCTGCGCCACCAGCACACGGCGCTTCATGCCCCCAGAGAGCTGGCGCATGTTTGCGCCCGCCTTGTCGGTCAGCCCCAGTCCTGATAACAGCTCGTCAATCCAGTCGTCGTTGTGGCGCAGTCCGAAATAGCCCGATTGGAAACGCAGCGCCTCGCGGACATTGAAGAAAGGATCGAACACCAGCTCTTGCGGCACCACGCCCAGAGCCCGCCGCGCGGCGGCGTAGTTGGTCTGCACATCATTGCCCTGGACCAGCACCTTGCCCCCGCTGGCCCGCGCAAGACCAGCCAGCACACTGATCAAAGTGGTTTTGCCCGCTCCATTGGGGCCTAACAGACCGAAGAACTCTCCGGGCTGAATGTCAAATGACACGCCTTTGAGAGCCTGCAGCTCGCCACGGGCCGTGGCGTAAGTCTTGGAGACGTTTTGGAAGGAAACAGCGGGCATTGCAGAGGCGGGCCAGGACACCGGTCGCTGGCAGGACATCTGCTGACCGCGGGTGAACCTCGGATTTTATGTCGCGGCGCGAAGCGTCGCTGGCAC
>JBIIQD010000140.1:0-6437 GCA_044342265.1 Hydrogenophaga sp.
GAACCAGGGCCTGTACGAGCCCAGCCACGGCAGTGCGCCTGACATCGCAGGCAAGGGCATCGCGAACCCGCTGGCCACCATCCTGTCGGCCGCGATGATGCTGCGCTTCTCGCTGAATCAGGAAGAAGCCGCGCAGCGCATCGAAGCCGCCGTGCAGAAGGTGCTCGCCCAGGGCCTGCGCACTGGCGACATCTGGAGCGAGGGCACCAACCGGGTCGGCACCGCGCAGATGGGCGACGCAGTTGTCAAGGCACTGGCCTGAACCCGGGCGCCCCCCGATGAGCGCGCCGCTGTTCACCTTCGACAACAGCTACGCGCTGATGGAGGGCATGTCCGTGCCCTGGCAGCCGGCGGCAGTGCCGGCGCCCCGCTGGCTGCACCTGAATCGCGCCCTGGCCGATGAGCTGGGGCTGGATGCCGACGCGCTGGCGACGGACGAGGGACTGGCGGTGTTGGCAGGCAACCGTGTGCCCGACGGTGCCACGCCGGTCGCACAGGCCTACGCCGGCCACCAGTTCGGCGGTTTCTCGCCGCAGCTGGGCGACGGCCGTGCGCTGCTGCTGGGCGAGGTTCTCGACCGCACTGGCCAGCGCCGCGACATAGCCTTCAAGGGCTCGGGCCGCACACCGTTTTCGCGCGGTGGCGACGGCAAGGCCGCCGTCGGGCCGGTGCTGCGCGAGGTGCTGATCAGCGAAGCGATGCACGCACTGGGCATTCCCACCACGCGTTCGCTGGCGGCAGTGGCCACGGGCGAGACCATCCGTCGCGAACGTCCGCTGCCCGGGGCGATCCTGACCCGCGTGGCCGCCAGCCACATCCGCGTCGGCAGCTTCCAGTTCTTCGCCGCGCGGCGCGACACCGAGCGCCTGAGGCAGCTCGCCGAACACGCCATCGCCCGACACGACCCGGCGCTTGTCGGCCGCGAGGACCGTTTCATTGCGTTCTACGAGGCCGTGGTGCAGCGCCAGGCGCGGCTGGTCGCCCAGTGGATGTCGGTCGGCTTCATCCACGGCGTGATGAACACCGACAACATGACGGTCTCGGGCGAAACCATCGACTACGGCCCCTGCGCCTTCATGGAGGCCTACGACCCGCAGACCGTGTTCAGCTCGATCGATACCCACGGCCGCTACGCCTTCGGCAACCAGCCGGGCATCGCGCAGTGGAATCTCGCGCGGCTGGCCGAAACCCTGCTGCCACTCTTCCACGCCGACGACGAGCAGGCCCTGGCCGCCGCCACGCGGGCGCTCGATGGCTTCGGCGAGCGCTTCTCGTCGCATTGGCTCAACCTGCACCGTCTCAAGCTGGGCCTGCGCGTTGGCGGCGACGATGACGAGGCCGACCGCGCACTGGTCAACGATCTGCTGCAGCTCATGCACCAGCACCGCGTCGACTTCACGCTCGGTTTCCGTCGCCTGTCGTCGAAGCTGCGCGGGGCGCCGCAAGATTGGCTGGCGCTGTGGGGCGAGCAGCAGGCTGCCACTGGCGACTGGCTGGCGCGCTGGCAACAGCGACTGGATGCCCAGGGCGAGTCCGCAGTCGAGGTGGCCGACCGCATGGACGCGACCAACCCGCTGTTCATCCCGCGCAACCACCTGGTCGAGAACGCGCTCGACGCGGCCTCCGGGTCAGGCGACCTGCGGGCCTTCGAGCGCCTGCTGGCCATCGTGACCGACCCGTACACCGAGCGCAGTGAAGACGCACCTGCCGCCCTGCCCGGCACACCCGAGCAGACCGCCGGCTACCGCACGTTCTGCGGCACCTGACATGGCAGTTGTCGATAACGGCGGCGCTGCTTCGTCGTGCTGTCAGGAACCTCGCGGTTCGAGTCACGACCCCACTGTCCGCCCCTGAAAGGAAAACTCCCATGAGCACCGGCACCGTCCGTTTCCACCGCGTCATCAAGGCACCGCCCGAACGGGTCTACCGCGCCTTCCTCGATCCCGACGCCATGGCCAAGTTCCTGCCGCCACACGGCTTCACCGGGCGCGTGCTGGAGATGGACGCGCGCGTCGGCGGCATCTACCGCATGCAGTTCACCCACTTCGGCAACGGCCGGACGCACGCCTTCGGTGGCAGGTACCTGGAACTGGTGCCCAACGAAAAGATCGTCAACACCGACATCTTCGACGACCCCAATCTGCCCGGCCAGATGGTCACCACCATCAGCTTCAAGGCCGTCGCCTGCGGCACCGAGCTCACTGCCGTGCAGGAGGGCATTCCCGAGGCGATTCCGGTCGAGATGTGCTACCTCGGCTGGCAGGAGACGCTGACGCTGCTGGCCCAGCTGGTGGAGCCCGAAATCCCGGGCTGAGGCCATCCTCCCGATGGGCGATGCGGGCCCCATCCTTCCTTCGCAGAATCAAGCCGTCCGGGCCGACCGGTCTGGCATCTGTCCCCAGGAGGAAGCACCATGAGACCCATCACCCGCTCACTATCCCTGCTGCTGGCAGCGCTTGCGCTGGCGGGCTGCCGGGAATCCGAAGCGCCCCTGGTGGCGCACACGTCCACCTCGCAGTTCATCGAGTCCCGAAACGACTTCGCCATCTGTGGCCTGAACACCCACCCGATCGTGCCGATCACCAACACGGTCCGCTACGCCGCCGGCACCGTGATGGCGGGCTTTCGCACCAACTTCTTCCCCGGGGCAGATCCCTTCCCCTGCCACCGGCTGTTGTCCTACCGGGCCCAGGGCGTGATGATGTTCAGGGGGGTCGTGCCCGCGGGTGCGGCACTGAACACGGTGCATGCCATGCTGGAGATCAGCAGCTTCAGCCCCACGGTGCCGATCCGCGTCACCGAAGCCCTGCCGCTGTCCACGGGCGTCCTCGGCACCTACTCCGGTCTGACACGCGCGAGCTGTCGCTTCAAAGTCAGCAGCTATCCGCGCACGCCCTATGTGCCCGGCCCGTCGAACTACGGGGGCCCGTGGATCACGACAACCGAGCTGACCGACACCGGCACCGACCGCTTCTCGGTGCCGCTGAGCGAGCCCAAGCTGGTCAACGTGACGGAGGAGTTCCGCCGCTCGGTGATCGGCAGCGATGTGGTGATGCGCCTGATCATCGAACCCGACGACCGCGCAGTCGGCTCCGCCGCGACCAACAACTGCTACGGTCAGTTCACGGTGCGCCTGCGGATCTTTGCGCCGGACGAGTGACGCCGCCGAGGGCACGCACCCGCTGCTCCGCCTCGCTGTTTCCGGTCAGCTGCCACTGGCCCCGCGCACTCAGGTAGCGCTCGTTGAACAGCCCGAACCACGCATCCAGCGCCTCGGCAGCGGCTGCGTCACCCGCCAGGTCCAGGCACAGGGCCCCGACCTCGGCGGTGCAGAAATGGTGGTCCTGCGCGGACCGCCGCAGCCGGTAGCGCGAGGCATGTTCCGGGTGCAGCCCCAGCACCGGCGCGGCGTCCAGATACGGGCTCTTGCGGAACATCTTGCTCGCCTCGGACCAGGTGCCGTCCAGCAGGATGAACAGCGGCCGGCGCACGTCGGCGGGTGCCGTCACCCTGCGGGACGGTGCAGCGTATTCGGGCGGAAACACCACGCAGGGCTGCCACTGCGGGTCGGTCAGCAGCGCGGTCAGCGCCGGGTCGACCGTGGTGCGGGACCAGCCAAAGGCCCAGGTGTCGGGCACCACGTCGGCGATCAGCCAGCCTGTGTTGGTCGGCTTGAGCGCCTCGATGTCGCCCAGCAGCAGGCAGAAGCCCGCGTTCGACGGCACCACCGGCCGCAGGGCGCACATGCAGTGCGAGGGCGGCAGCCGGCAACCGGTGCAGCGCAGCAGGTTGGCGCCGCGCGCGACAAAGGGTTTGCTGGAGGCGGCCAGGCGCAGGGCGCGCTGGCGGGCAACCGCGTGAAGGACGGACGGAGCGACGGGTTCCGGGGTGGCAGGGGACATCCGTCAAATGTATGCTCCCCGCGATGAACACCATGACCTCCATCGAAGCCCTGCGCGCCCTCTACGACCCCGCGCGCGAACGCTCGTCCAAGAAAGAGATCCCGCAGCTCGACGCGCACGCGCGCCGCTTCATCGGCCTGTCCCCTTTCCTGGTGATCGCCAGCGGCGACGGGGCTGCCGGCATGGACAGTTCGCCGCGCGGCGGCGCACCGGGCTTCGTGCACGCGCTAAACGCACACACCCTGCTGATCCCCGATGCACCCGGCAACAACCGGCTGGACACGCTGGAGAACATCGCGCGCGGTGGCGAGGCCGGCGCGCCGGTGGGTCTGCTGTTCCTGATCCCGGGTGTGGACGAGACGCTGCGCGTCAACGGCCGCGCCTGGCTCTCCACCGACGAGGACGAACGCACACGGTGCGCAGAACCGGGCCGCCTTCCCCGGCTCGCGATTCGGGTCACGGTGCAAGCCTGCTACCTGCACTGCGCCAAATCGCTGATGCGCTCCCGCCTGTGGGACGCGCAGCACCACGTCGACCGTGCGGCGCTGCCCAGCATGGGCGAGATGATGCGCGACCAGATCCGCGAGTTCCGCGGCGAGGAGGTCGTGGCTGAAACGCAGGAGCAGATGCTCGAGCGCTACCGCCAGACACTTTGAAACACCCCGACAGGCCCCCTTTTACGGGATGAAGTTCAGGCCTTCCGGCAACGGCAGCGCGATCGGCACCTCGAACAGCGGGCCCGATGGGCCATCAGGGTCAATCACCGTTGCGCCATTGGTCTGGAAGAACACGGCCATCTGCGTCTGCCCCAGCACCGCGATGGTGGGACCCGCTGGGCTGGCCAGTCCGGTCAGGAAAGTGTGCGGATTCTTGGGCACCAGCGGGTTGGCCGCAAAGGCCAGATCATTGCGGAAGTAGGTCGTCTGCGCCTGCAGGCCGCCCGCGCGCACGATGGCGCTGCTGGTCGGGTTGGGCACGGTCTGGTCACCCTTGGCCACCTGCACGATCACCGGCTTCGCGGCGCTGCCGGACAAGGGGCGTTTTTGGATCAACGGCGCATAGGAGACTGGATTGCCTGCCTGCTGCACCCACTCCAATCGGTCGAATACCTGAGCAATGTCCATGGCACCCGGCACGTTGTTCACCAGCGGCGGCAGGTCGCGCAGCGGAATGTTCTCAAAGAAGTTGAAGGGCACGGGCAGGCTGGCCGAAGGCGGCAGGTTCAGCAGCTGCGGCACGCGTGTCGCCAGTGCAAATCCAGTGAGACCACGGAATGCGCCCAGTCTCGCCACTTCGGTAATCGAGCCCCCTGGCACATTGGCCACGCCCGCCTTGATCGAGGGCTCGACGCCCATCAGGATGCTGCCGTAGATGCCACCAAAGGACTGGCCCG
This sequence comes from Hydrogenophaga sp., assembly GCA_044342265.1. Classification (GTDB taxonomy): domain Bacteria; phylum Pseudomonadota; class Gammaproteobacteria; order Burkholderiales; family Burkholderiaceae_C; genus Hydrogenophaga. The sequence continues at coordinate 5,296 of JBIIQD010000140.1, forward strand.
CATAGTAGATGCGCTGCGCGTCCAGGTCGGCCGTGCTGTCGCCATCCACATCCATCCCCGCTTCAACCTGCCGCACCAGCTGCATCAGGTCAATGGCGGTCTGGCGCAGGCCATCACGGCTACCGATCGCAGTGCGCGGCGCGGCGGTGTTGACGCCCTCGGTGCTGTCGATGGCGCCGTTGCCGTCCTGGTCAAAACCGCGCCCGCCCCCCGGTACCGACACCACGCCGCCAGCCGTGGTCAGGTTCAGCACACCTGCCGACCCACCACCATGGCCGACCACATTGATTGACAGCGTGGCGATGCCGCGCGAAGCCAGCACCGACGCCACGGTCCACGGCGCGCCATACATGCTGTCGGTGAAACCATGGCCAAAGATGGCCACCGGCCAGCCCGAGGCTGGCTTGCTCCCGGCGGGCAAGAAGAGCTGAAACACCAGCTCGTTCTCGCCCTGCGGCTGCGGTCGACCCGAGAGGGTGGGGGTCGCCGGAATGTATTGGCCGGCCACCAGGTAATTGGGCGAACGGTACTTGCCGTAGGCCAGCTGTCCGACCGCGCCCGGCACAGCATACAGCGCTGCCAGCGGCACCGCCTGAGGCGCCAGTGCGCCCGGCGCTGCGCCGACCTGGCGCTGCAGCTCGGCCGCCAGCACATTGCCCAGGGGCAACACCGAGCGCACCGGAGCACCGGCCTGCGAACCCAGCATGAAATCGACCGCTGCTGGATTGGAGGCCTTGATGCGACGCATCACCTTCACCAAATCGCTGGTGGCGCTCTGGGTGGTGAACACCGATGCGGCGACCACCGACAGCCCGCGACCGACGCGCACTGCTGCAGCCCCTTCGCGCATTTCCCGGTGGTGTTCGCCTTTGTGGCGCCAGCCATCCCGCCCGGTATTCATCGCTGGCGTCATCGTCACACGTCGACCGCTGGTATCTTTCACGCCGTTGGTCACCACCAGCACATAGCGAGAGCGCTCGGCCAGCAATTCGTCAGGCTCAAACACCAGCGTCAAGGTCGCCGGGTCCCAGAGCACCTGGTTGATGCCGACTTTCTGGCCAAAGCCGCGCAGCGTTTGCGTGTCGCCCAGGTTGTACAGAAATACCGTTTCGCTGGTCACCGAGGCGGGATCGATGGCCCCG
>JBIIQD010000576.1:0-2611 GCA_044342265.1 Hydrogenophaga sp.
AACCTGGTGGTTTTCAATTGCCGTGATCAGCTGCGCCAGCGCGCGCCAGTTCATCTCGCCATGGCCCTGGATCGCCTCCAGCGCTTTCGGTGCATAGCCGCTGATGTCGCGGTCGCAGCGCATCACCATCTCGCCGATCATCCCCTGCAAACCCATCTTCTGGCCGTCTTCGGGGCTGTAGATACGGCCCACGCCGTAGCTGTGCAGTTCGCGGATTTCGGCTGGCACGATCACGCCGCCGCCGCCGCCGAACACCTGGATGTGTTCGCCGCCGCGCGCGCGCAGCAGATCCACCATGTACTTGAAATACTCGACGTGACCGCCTTGGTAGGAGCTGATCGCGATGCCCTGCACGTCTTCCTGCAGCGCGGCGGTGACCACGTCGTCCACCGAGCGGTTGTGGCCCAGATGGATCACCTCGGCACCCATACCCTGCAGGATGCGCCGCATGATGTTGATGGCGGCGTCGTGGCCGTCGAACAGGCTGGCGGCGGTGACGAAGCGCACCTTGTTCGTGGGGCGGTAGTTGGCCAGGGCCTTGAAGTCGGCGGACAGGTCGGTCATGTGGTCTCTCTCATTCGTTCGGTGGTGCTGTCTTATTCGACCCGCAGGCCTTTGAGGCTGGGATCTTCGGGAGGGAAGCGCAACTCCAGCGTCTTGAGCACGTCGCGCACGCGTGTGGCGATCATCAGATTGCGATGTGTCTTGGAGTTGGCGGGCACCACCATCCAGGGTGCCCAGTCGGTGCTGGTGGCGCCGAGCAGGGTTTCATAGGCCTGCTGGTACTCGGCCCACTGCTTGCGAACTTCCAGGTCGCCGAGGCTGAACTTCCAGTGCTTGGTGACGTCGTCGACCCGCTCCTGTAAACGCTCGCGCTGCTCGTCAAAGCCGATGTGCAGCATGAACTTGAGGATGACGGTGCCGGTCTCGGCCAGCATGCGCTCGAACGCGTTGATGTGCGCGTACCGCTGTTTCGTCTGCTCGGGCGTGATCCAGCCATTGACCACCGGCACCAGCACGTCTTCGTAGTGGCTGCGGTTGAAGACCGTGATGTGGCCAGCGCCCGGCACCTGCTGGTGGATGCGCCAGAGGTAGTCGTGTGCAAGTTCGTTCTCGGTGGGGGCCTTCCAGCCCACCGTGTGCACGCCCAGCGGGCTGGTCTGCCCGAACACGCCCCGCACGGTGCCGTCTTTGCCCGAGGTGTCGGTGCCTTGCAGGATCACCAGCAGCTTGTGGCGGCCGTCGGCGTAGAACAGGTTCTGCAGCGCATCGATCTCCTGCGCCAAAGCTTGCACCGCTTCCTGGTCCTTGGTCTTGCTGCCACTCGACAAGGGCTTGGCTTCGGGTTTCAACGCTTTGAGGGAAACCGCTGCGGACGGCTTGCCTTCCCCGGCGGTTGGAATCTGCCAGGCCTGCCACGGGCTGTCGGCCGTGGCTTGCAGCACCGCCGCTGGAAAGGGCAGTGTGGCATCGCTGGTGCGGGTCATGGGGTCTCCTGTGGTTGTGTGGCAGGGTGCAACGAAGGCGCACCGGCGTCAACCAGCTGGAGTTGACGTTTACGTAAACGTAATGTTAACCCTTTTCCCCAAGAAAATGGAGCGTCGAAACGCTCCATGTGCAGGGCGACCACCGCATGGGTGGACCACAGCGCTTACCCGTACAGCACCTCGGGCAGCCACATGCCGATGGCCGGGAACATGTAGAGCAGGATGATGGCCAGCACCTGAATGCCCATGAAGGGGAGCATCCCGGCGAAGATCTGGTTCAAGGTCACGTGTTTCGGCGCCACGCCCTTGAGGTAGAACGCGCTCATGGCCACCGGCGGGCTCAGGAAGGCGGTCTGCAGGTTCAGCGCCACCAGCAGGCCGAAGAACAGCGGATCGACCCCAAAGTTGTCCAGCAGCGGAATGAAGATCGGCATGAAGATCACGATGATCTCGGTCCATTCCAGTGGCCAGCCCAGGATGAAGATGATCACCTGGCTCAATATCAGGAACTCGGTCTTGGTGAGGTTCATGCCCAGCACCCATTCCTCCACCAGCGCCTGGCCGCCCAGCAGCGCAAAGGCGGCCGAGAAGATGGCCGAGCCCACAAACAGCCAGCAGACCATGGCACTGGTCTTGGCGGTGAGGAACACGCTTTCCTTGACCACGTTCATGGTGAGCTGCCGGTAGGCGATGGCAAGCACGAAGCCGCCCAGTGCGCCCACCGCTGCGGCCTCGGTGGGCGTGGCCAGGCCGAACACGATGGAGCCCAGCACCGAGAGGATCAGCACCAGCAGCGGGAAGAAGCTGGAGAGCAGCATCTTGAAGATCTCCAGCCGCGCGTAGCTGAGGATGCCGTAGAACACCGCCAGCGCCAGCGCGCCCACGCCCAGGCCGATCCAGTAGCCTTGCGGCGCAGGCTGGGTGGTGGCTGCGGGAGCGCCGCCGGTGGCGGGCGTGGCGCCCGGGGGCAAGGCCACGCCGTCACTGGGTGTGGGTGGGTCGGCCACGGCGCCCGGTGGCAGGGCCACCGCGTCGCTGGCCGCGCCGGGTGGCTCTGCCACGGCGGCCTGGGCGCCTGGGGGTTCGTTCAGGCCACCTTCGGCGCTGGGCGGCTCGCTCAAGCC
>JBIIQD010000378.1:0-3724 GCA_044342265.1 Hydrogenophaga sp.
TCGCTCAAGCCGCCTTCGTCTTTGCCGGGCTCCGCCAGACCGCTGGCGGGCGCTTCGGCGCCCGCGCCCATGGGTTGCAGTTCCTCATAGGTTTCCACGGCTTCCACGCGGGTGGCGCTCTGGTAACTGAGCACCGCCACCACCGCAAAGAGCAACGCGGGCAGCAGCGCAATGCCCAGCTGGCGCAGCATGTAGCCGGCGGGCACGCCGTGGTTGTTGGCGCCCTTGAGACCCTTGACCAATCCGCCCAGTGCCCATGCGCTGCCGGTGGCGCCCATGCGAATGAGCGAAGCGGGCAACGGCACCACGCGCTGTTCAGCGCTCAGCGGTGGCGCCCAGGCTGGTTTGATCTTGGCGACGATGATCACGTAAACGATGTACAGACCCGCCAGCATCAGGCCCGGGAAAAACGCACCCGCGTAGAGCTTCACCACCGACACGCCGGCGGTGGCGCCGTACACGATGAGCAGCACCGACGGCGGGATCAGGATGCCCAGGCAACCGCCGGCGGTGATCGCTCCCGAGGTCAGTCGCACGTCGTACCCAGCGCGCAGCATCTGCGGCATGGCCAGCAGGCCCATGAGCGTGACCACGGCGCCGACGATGCCGGTGGCGGTGGCGAAGATCGCGCAGGTCACGAGCGTGGCGACCGCAAGCGATCCGGGCACGCGGGACAAGGCCAGGTGCAGGCTGTGGAACAGCTTCTCGATCAGGTTGGCGCGTTCGACCAGATAGCCCATGAAGACGAACAGCGGGATCGAGATCAGCACGTCGTTGCTCATCACCGAGAACGCGCGCTGCACCATCAGGTCCAGCGTCTGCCGGATCGCGCCGGCCGAGCTCTGGTCGCCCGAGTGGTAGGCAAAGAAGGTGAACATCATGCCCATGCCCATGAGCGTGAACGCGGTGGGAAAGCCCAGCATGATGGCCACCACCACCAGCGACAGCATGAGCAGGCCATAGTGGCCGTTGGTCATGGTGGGGACGCTGATCACCATGGTGAGCACACCCACCAAAATGAGTGCCATCAGCCCGAAGCCGAACCAGAGTTCCTTGCGGATCGTCATGGCTGGCCGCCTTTCTGCTGCTGCACCACCAGGCGGTCCAGGCTCTCGATGTCGCTGTCTTTCACGTGCACCATTTCCTTGAGTTTGTTCACGTCCACTTCTTCCACATCGCCTTCCCGGGTCGGCCACGCACCGGTCTGGAGGCAGATCACGCAGCGCACGATTTCCACCAGGCCTTGCAGCAGCAGCAGCGCACCGGTGATCGGGACCACGAACTTGAACGGGTAGACGGGCAGCGGGTCGGCGTTGAAGGTCTGTTCGCGAATCGCCAGCGAGTCGTTGGCAAAGGTCCAGCCAGCCCAGGTCAGCGCCAGGATGCCAGGCAGGAAAAACACGATGTACAAGACCAGGTCGATGCTGGCTTGCGTGCGTGGCCGAAAGAACCCGTAGAGCACGTCACCACGAACATGACCGTTCTTCGCCAGGGTATAGGCCCCCGCCGACATGAACAGCAGGCCGTACAGCATGATCTGCGCGTCCAGCACCCAGGCGTTCGGCTTGTTGAGCACGTAGCGCGAAAACACCTCCCAGCAGATCAGCATGGTCAGCGCCACCACAGACCATGCGCAGGCCTTGCCGACCCATGTCGAGAAACGGTCCACCGACCAGAGAAATTGTTGCATCGTGTCTCCGACTGAAACAAAAAAGGGGCGCCGTCGGCGCCCCTGTGTGCGGCAAAAGGATCAACCCTTTTTGGCGCCCCGGCCGAAGTAGTGGTTGTAGGCCATCTTGAAGTCGACCATGTAGTCGTTCTGCCACTGGCCGGCCCGCTGCGCGAAGGCGCGCTGGCTGTCGAGCACCTTCTTGAAGAGCGGGTTCTCGCCGCTTTTCTGGGCAATGATCTTGTCCCAGGCCGCGAGCTGAGCGCGCAAGATGGCGTCGGGTGTCTTGTAGAACTTGACGCCCTTGTTTTTCAGATCGATGTAGTCCGTCGAGTTGCGCTGGATGGCCTTCCAGCTCATGTCGGCGCTGGCGGCCTGCACCGCGTAGTCGATGATGGACTTCAGTTCGGTCGGCAGCGCTGCCAGCTTGTCGCTGTTGAAGAGAATCTCGAACTGCTCGCCGCTCTGGTGGAAGCTCTGCAGCATGCAGTTCTTCACCACGTCGGGGAAGCCCAGCAGGTTGTCGGAGCTGGCGTTGTTGAATTCCGCGCCGTCGATCAGACCGCGGTCCAGCGCCGGAACGATTTCACCGCCGGGCAGCGGGTTGACCGCGGCGCCCATGGCGGTGTACATGTCCACCGCCAGGCCCACGGTGCGGAACTTCACCCCCTTGATGTCCTCCACCTTGGCAATCGGCTTCTTGAACCAGCCGAAAGGCTGGCTGGGCATGGGGCCGTACAGGTAGGAGGTGACGTCCAGGTTCAGGCTCTTGTAGATCTCGGTCAGCAGCGCCTTGCCGCCACCATAGTTGTGCCAGGCCAGCACCATGTTGGGGTCCATGCCGAACGCAGGGCCAGAGCCCCACAGGGCGAGCGCCGAGTTCTTGCCGTAGTGGTAGGCCACCACGCCGTGTCCGCCATCCAGCGTGCCCTTGGCCACCGCTTCGAGCAGCTGGAACGCGGGCACCACCGAGCCGGAGGGCAGCACCTCGATCTTGAGCCTGCCGCTGGCCATGTCGTTCACCTTTTTGGCGAAGTCGTTGGCGTACTCGTGGAAGATGTCCTTGGCGGGCCAGGTGCTCTGGAAGCGCAGGCTGGTGGTTTGCGCGGTCGCGATCATTGGAACGGACATCGCGCCTGCGGCGACGGCTGCGCCTTTGATGATGCCGCGGCGGGAGGTGGTTGGCTTGCTGGTGCTCATCTGTTTGTCTCCGGGTTGGGTGAATCGGCGTGACATCATGCGCCGTTGTCCCCACTGTTGATCGCAGGGTTTTCACTACAGAAGTCGTGTTGGCGACGGGAAGTCGTGATGGCAACGTGGTTTTGCACATTGACTGGTGCACTTCCGATCGATCCATGATGGCTTTGGCTGCTATACCTTCGGCGCTTTCCAATCATGCGTGTCGGAATATGTTTCCTCGATGTTCTGGCAGGCCCCGCAACGCGAGGAGAATCCAAGAATTCTTGCGCCGAGGTCACCCATGAAACCCATCCAGTTGTTTGATTCCATCTCCAGCACCTACACCTACGTGCTGTTCGACCAGACCACACGCGACGCCCTGATCATCGACCCGGTGGATGAGCAGATCGAGCGCGATCTTGCAACCCTGCGCGAGTACGGTCTAAGGCTGGTGTGGACGCTGGAAACCCATGCCCACGCCGACCACATCACCAGCGCTGGCAAGCTGGCCGAACTCGCAGGCGCAAAGACCGCCGCTCCAGCGGGTTGCGGCATCGGAACTGCCGGTCGCCAACTGCAGGACGGCGACGAGTTGGTGTTTGGCCAGGAGCGGCTGCGTGCGTTGCATACCCCTGGGCATACCTTGGGCAGCATGAGCTTTCTCTGGCGCGATCACGTGTTCACCGGCGACACGCTGCTGATCGGAGGCTGTGGCCGCACCGATTTCCAGTCGGGCAGTGCGACCGATCTCTTTCGCAGCCTGACCCAGGTCCTGTTTGCTCTTCCTGACGCCACCATCGTCTGGCCCGGGCACGATTACCAGGGCAGGTCGGCGTCCACCATTGGTCAAGAAAAAACCACCAATCCCCGCATTGC
>JBIIQD010000142.1:0-6433 GCA_044342265.1 Hydrogenophaga sp.
AAGCAGAAGCGAAGCCCGAACTCGGCCACCAGCGGCGCCCAGGCGTTGGGCAGTATCTCCCGGGTGATGACCCACCACAGGCCCTCGCCGCGCAGTTTGGCGGCCTCCACATACTCCATCACCGCCAGGTTCATGCCCAGCGCACGCGAGAGGCGGAACACGCGTGTGGCGTCCAGCACGGCGATGGTCAGGATCAGCACCGGAATGCTGGAGCCGAAGACGCCCAGGATGATCAGGGCAAAGATCAGGCTGGGTATGGAGAGCATCACATCCACCAGGCGGCTGAAGAAGGTGTCGACCCAGCCGCCGAGCACGGCGCTGGTGAAGCCGATCACGATGCCGATGAAAAACGACAGCATGGTGATGGCAAAGGCCACCGCAATGGTCATGCGTGTGCCGTAAAGAATGCGCGTGAGCATGTCGCGACCGATCTGGTCGGTCCCCAGCCAGTGGGCGGCCGATGCCTGGTCCCAGGTGCCGCCCACCGTTTCGGCTTCACCGAAGGGGGCGATCCACGGTGCCAGCAGCACCACCAGCAGGAACAGCGCGGTGACCACCAGGCCAAACGCGGCGGTGACGGTGAGTTTTTGTCCTAAGAGTTTCATGGGCCGATGTCCTCGTTCTGTTGTTATGGCTCAACCACTCAGCGCTTGTGCCGCAGGCGGGGGTTGACCAGGATCACCAGCACGTCCGCCAGGGTGTTCAGGCCCACGAACACCAGTGCAAACACCAGACCGCAGGCCTGGATCACCGGCACATCCCGCTTGGACACGGCATCGACCATGTACTGGCCCAGGCCGGGATAGGTGAACACAGCCTCGATCACCACCACGCCCACCACCAGGTAGGCCAGGTTCAGGCCGATCACTGTGATGATGGGAGCCGCCGCATTGGGCAGTGCGTGGCGGGTGATGACGCGGTTTCTCTTGGCACCTTTGAGAAAGGCCATTTCGATGTAAGGCGTGGACATGACCGACAGGACCGAGCTGCGGGTCATGCGCAGGATGTGGGCAGCGACCAGCAGGGTCAGCGTGATGGCCGGCAACGTGGTCTGATAGACCCGCTCGCCGAAGGGCATGCCGGCAAACACGGTGGACAGCGACGGGAACCAGGCCACATTGACCGCAAAGAAGATGATCAGGATGTAGGCGATGAAGAACTCGGGCAAGGAGATGGCGATCAAGGTCAGGATGTTGGAGAGCTTGTCGCCCAGCTTGCCTTCGTTGATCGCGGAGTACACGCCCAGGCCCACTGCCAGCGGGATGGCGATCAAGGCGGCGAAGCCTGCCAGGAACAGGGTGTTGGCCAGGCGCGGCATCAGCTCGTCCACGATGACCCGCTTGTTGGTGAGCGCGGTCCCCAGGTCGCCTTGCAGTGCCGCCGTGAACCAGTTCCAGTAACGGATCGGGGCAGGGATATCCAGTCCGAGTTCTTTGCGGAAGATCACCAGCGCTTCCGGTGTCGCGCCTTGGCCCAGCACCGCCGAGGCGACGTCACCGGGCAGGATTTCGGTGCATACAAAGATCAGCACCGATACCGCAAACAGGGTGAAGACGGCCAGCAGCAACCGGTTGAGGATGAGTTTTGCCATGGTTTCTTGAATATCGAAGGGGCGCAGTACGCCGCCGGTAAGCCATGCAAGCGCCATGCCTGAAAGCGCCAGACCTGAACGTGGCCTCGAAAAAAAGCGGGGTGGAACCCGGTCCCACCCCGCTTGCTTCACCTCATGTCAAAGGAAGCGCCTTTGATCAGGCAAACCAGCCTTTTTCAGCAATCCGCTGGTCACCCAGGTCGTAGCGTGCCGAAATGGTCAGCCCCATCAGCTTGGTGCTGTGGGCGTCCAGGTAGTCCTGCACGCAGAAGTTGACCATGCCGGCATTTTGACTGACCAACTCCTGGCAGCGAGCGTACATCTGTGCACGCTTGGCCTGATCCAGTTCGACGCGTGCCGCCACCAGCGTCTTGTTGAACTCTTCGTTGATGAAGCGGGTGTCGTTCCAGGGGTTGCTCAGGCCGCCGGCAAAGATACTGGTCAGCTGGTTGTCGATCGTCGGGCGGTTGCCCCAGTACACCGCGCAGAACGGCACCTTGAGCCAGACGTTGTCCCAGTATCCGTCGCCGGAGACGCGCTTGAGGTCGAGCTTGATACCGGCCTTGGCCAGCGATTCCTGGAACACCTGGCCCGAGTCGGTGGCGCCAGTGAAGGCGCCTTCGGACACTTGCAGTTCGATCGGACCCGATACACCGGCCTTATTGAAGTGGAACTTGGCTTTGTCCAGGTCGAAGGCGTTGATCTTTTGTTTCGGGTCGTAGAACTTCATCCGTGGACCAACGGCGTTGTCGTTGCCCACCGAGGCATAGCCCGAGAAGACGTTCTTGACAATGGTCTGGCGGTCGATACCGTGCTTGAGCGCCATGATCAGGTCGGGATTGCTGAACGGCGCCTTGTCGGTGTGCGCCACAAAGGCGAAACGGTTGCCGGCGCCGGGTGTGCGCGAGACCTTGATGTTGGGCGCCTTTTCCAGCAGGCCTGCCGTCTTCGGGCTGGCGCGGTTGATCGCGTCGACCTGACCGGTCAACAGAGCCTGTGTGCGGGCGGCCGCGTCGGGGATGTAGCGCAGTTCCACACGGTCGAAGTTGCCACGGTTGGGCTTCCAGTAGTTGCCCGGCTTGCGCTTGAAAGTGGCGCGCACGCCTGGCTGGAACTCTTCCAGCGTGAAGGCGCCGGTGCCCACGGGCTTGGACCAGTCCTTGAAGCCGTTGGGGACCACGATGATGTGGTAGTCACTCAGGTTGTACGGCAAGTCCAGGTTGCCGTTCTTCATCAGGATCTGGATGGTGTTCGCATCGATCTTTTTCACCTCGGTGATGTCGGCGAGCAGGGACTTGGCGGGTGACTTGGTCTCGCCACGGTGCAGGTTGATCGAGTAGATGACGTCGTCGGCATCCAGCGTCTTGCCGTTGCTGAAGGTGATGCCCTTGCGGATGGAGAAGGTCCAGTCGGCGGCGCCGGGTTTCACATCCCACTTCTCGAACAACTCGCCGGTGGCGTCGCCGTTGTCGGCCACTTCCACCAGGTTGTTGTAGAGCATCAGGCTCATGGCGATCGGGATGGAATCGGCATAGGTCAAGGGGTCGAGGCTGTCCGAAGGCGAGCCTCCTTCCATGCCAAGGCGCAGTGTGCCTCCCTTCTTCGGCCTGGCTTGCGCCATGGCGGGCAGAGCGCCCAGCGTGGACGAAAGACCGAGCGCGGCAGCGCCTGTCAGCAGCGAGCGACGATCCAGCCAAATGCCTGACTCGGTTTGCGTATCGAATTGACCCATGCTCTGTTTCTCCGTGAAGTTGAATGGCTGCTGACCCCAGCCCAGACCCGCTTCCCAGCGGACACGCCTTTGACCGGGAACAGCAAGATGACACCCCAAAAGGTCTCGACGGTCATTGTTACCGAACAGGACGCTTGTGGGAGATGATGGCGCCAAACCTGCGCTTTCATATCCAGAATGTCCCTAGGTTTCTGAGATGGCTTTGTTCTCGTTGCGACGCCTGTCGTCTTTTGGGCGCCAAGTTCTGTTTTTCGATCGAGATATGGGGTTTGCCTCGCGCACGGCTGTCGCCAATGCTGCTAGATTCGCAGCGGTTTTCAAGGTCGTTTCGAGTCCATATGAGTCTGAGGACACCGCACCCCGGGCCCCGTCTGGGCCAAGTTCTGATGCCCTTGGCGCCGTTGCTGGCGGCGGTGGGCTTGGTCGTGGTCGGCGTCGGCTTGCTGTTCTCGGTGATGGGTATCCGCGCCAGCCTGTCGCAGTTCTCCAGCCTGACGCTGGGGCTGGTGATGTCGGCCTATTACGTCGGCTTCCTGCTGGGGTCCTATGTCTCCCCGCTGCTGATTCGCCGGATCGGGCACATCCGGGCATTTGCCGCCATGGCGTCCATGGCTTCCACCATGCCGATCCTGCACGCGATCTGGATCGATCCCTTGTTCTGGGGCGGCCTGCGGCTGGTGACCGGGGTCTGCGTGATGGGCATGTATGTGGTGATCGAAAGCTGGCTGAACTCCTCGGCCCCGAGCCAGCACCGGGGCAAGGTGTTTGGTGCCTACATGATCGTGTGCTCGGTGGCGGGGGCCGTTGGCCAGTGGCTGATCCTGGTGGGCGACAAGATGAGTTTCGTGCCGTTTGCCCTGGTGTCCATCGTGTTCTCCCTGGCCTTGTTGCCCATCACCCTGAGCCCGCAGGACGAGCCCGAGGTCGAAGCGGCGCCGCGCTTCAGCCTGCGCCGACTGTTTGAGGTGTCGCCCCTGGGCGTGGTCGGCGTCACAGCAGCGGGCGTGCTCAATGGCGCCTTTTTTGGCATGGGCGCGGCCTTTGCCCAGGGCGCTGGCCTGAGCGACGCCAACGTGGCCAGCTTCATGGGCGCGACCTTGCTCGGTGGCGCCCTGTTCCAGTGGCCGGTGGGTCACTACTCGGACAAGCACGACCGTCGCCTGGTGCTGTTCTGGGTGTGTCTGGTGGGCGCTGGTCTGGCGGTGGCCGCCTACCTGGCCACCACCATGATGAAAGAGTCTCTGATCGAGGAGTCGCTGATCCTTCTGGGGGTGTTGCTGGGTGGCATGATTTTCACCGTGTACGGGCTGTCGGTGGCCTATGTCAACGACCTGATACCGCCGCAGGAAGTGGTCGAGATTTCGACGGGCATGCTGCTGATGTACGGCGCTGGTGCAGTGCTGGGTCCGTCACTGGCGGGTCTGGTGATGAGCACTGCCGACAACGCCAGTTTCATGCTGTTCCTCGCGGCCGTCATGGGGCTGGTGGCCCTGTACGTCCTCAAGCGCCTGCCGGTGGCTCACCAGGTGCCCGCGCCGGTCAAGGCCGGTTATGCCTTGTCCGGTCAAGGTTCACCGTCGGTGATCAAGCTTGATCCACGGGGGCAGGGACCTCGCCCCGAGCAGTCGCCCTGACGCATTGTTTTTTCACGATTCATTCAAGAAAGCGCCGCCATGGAATTGACAGGTTTTGTTCACGGATCCGCCCGTGAGGGAACGGCCGAGGCCTGGGACAACATCAACCCTGCGACCGGGCAACCGATCGGAAGCTGCCGCGCCTTCAGCGACGCGGATGTGGACGCCGCCGTGGCCTCCGCGCAGCGGGGATTCGAGGTCTGGTCGCAGACCACCGCGGCCGAACGCGGCAAGGTGTTCCGCCGCGCCGCGGATCTCCTGGTGCAGCGCAACGACGAATTGGCCCGACTGGAGGTGCAGGACACCGGCAAGCCGCTGCAGGAAGCGCTGGTGGTCGACGTGGCCAGCGGCGCCGACTGCCTGAACTTCTTCGCCGGCGCAGCCGCGGCCTTCAACGGGGCGCACATACCGCTGAAGAATGCCTTCGCCTACACCCGGCGCGAGCCGCTGGGCGTGTGCGCGGGCATCGGCGCCTGGAACTACCCGATCCAGATTGCCTGCTGGAAGTCGGCGCCCGCGCTGGCGGCGGGCAACGCGATGGTGTTCAAGCCCTCGGAACTCACCCCCATGACGGCGCTGAAGCTGGCGGAAATCTATGCCGAGGCCGGCCTGCCGCCGGGGGTGTTCAACGTCGTGCAGGGAGCAGGGTCCACCGGCGCCGCGCTGGCCGCGCACCCGGGCGTGGCCAAGGTGTCGGTCACCGGCTCGGTGCCCACGGGAAAACGGGTGATGAAGACCGCCGCCGACACCCTCAAGCGCGTCACCATGGAGCTGGGCGGCAAGTCGGCGCTGATCGTGTTCGACGACGCGGACCTTGAGCAGGCGGTGGCCGCTGCCATGATGGGCAACTTCTACACCCAGGGCGAGGTCTGCACGAACTGCACCCGCGTGCTGGTGCAGCGCGGCATCGCCGAGCGTTTCCTGGCCCGCCTCAAGGAGCGCACCGGGCTGCTGCGCGTGGGCGATCCGATGGACCCGCAGACCGAGGTGGGTGCGCTGATCAGTGCCGCCCACCGTGACAAGGTGATGGGTTACATAGCAGCCGGCGTCGCGGCGGGCGCGCGGCTGGTGTGCGGCGGGCAGGCGGTGACGGTACCAGGCCATGAGGGTGGCTACTTCGTGCAGCCGACCGTGTTTGCCGCGCCCGGCGACGACCTGTCCATCGTGCAGGAGGAAATCTTCGGCCCGGTGCTCACGCTCCTGACCTTTGACGACGAGGACGAAGCGGTGCGGCGCGCCAACGCGACCCGCTTCGGTCTTGCCGCCGGTGTCTTCACCCGCGACATCACCCGCGCCCACCGGGTCGCCGCGAGGCTGCAGGCGGGCCTGTGCTGGATCAACAACTACAACATCACGCCGGTCGAAATGCCGTTCGGTGGCGCCCGGGAGTCGGGCATCGGCCACGAGAACAGCCTGGTCGCCATGGAGCACTACACCCAGCTCAAGACGGTCTACGTCGAGATGGGCGAGGTGGCC
>JBIIQD010000143.1:0-6414 GCA_044342265.1 Hydrogenophaga sp.
TGCGCGATCAACTGCCTGGTGTCGGTGCTGGCGCTCAAGCTGGTGGTCGGTTACTGGCATCTGGCGACATCGGGCGACCTGGTGATGGCGGCGTTTGGCAGCGTGCATGTGCTCGTGACCTCGGTCGCGGTGGGTGCGCTGCTGGGTGTGGGCATGCCGGCGCTGTTGCGGGCGCAGCGCATCCAGGAGCGCGACGTGACCCTGGTGTTTGCGCTGGCGGTGGTGCTGCTGACCACCATGGCATACGGCTTCAAGCTTTCGCCGCTGCTGGCTGCGCTCACCTTTGGCATCGTGGCGCGCGAACGCCGAGTGCACCTGACCAACGCGCAGCGTGGTTTTGGTACGGCCGGTGACCTGCTGACCTTGTTCTTGTTCGTTTACATCGCGGCGCTGCTGGACTGGAGCGACATGCACCACGGCGTGCTGCTGGGTTTGGCGCTGATCGCAGTGCGCATGGCCACCAAGGTGCTGTGCAACGTCGGCGCGGCCAGGCTCTCGGGCAGTACCGAGCGCAAGGGCCTGCTGACCGGACTGGCACTGACGCCGATGTCCGCCTATGCCATCCTGTTGCTGGAACAAAGTCGGCTCTATGGCTTTGAGCCCGCGCGCCAGGTGCTGACAGTGCTGGCGTTCATGATGCTGGTGCAAGAGCTGCTGGGACCGCTGGTGACGCAGCGCGCGCTACAGGCGGCCCAAGAAACCCATGTGACGCGGGAGTGATCGATGCCACTGGAACCCTTCAAGGCCTCACGATCGTTGACCCTGGGCGTCGAGCTGGAGCTGCAGCTGGTCAACACCTATGACATGGACCTGTCCAGCAGTGCCAACGACCTCCTGGAGCTGCTGGGGCGCAAGCCTTTTCCGGGCGTGGTCACGCCCGAGATGACACAAAGCATGATCGAGGTCGCCACCGACGTGCAGACGCACCACGGACCTTTGCTGGCGCAACTGCGCGAGATCCGCGACACCTTGGTGCGGGCGGGCGACCGCCTCAACGTCGCGCTGGCCGGTGGTGGCACACACCCCTTCCAGCGGTGGTTCGAACAGCGCATCTTTTCCAAACCGCGCTTCGAGCAGCTTTCGGGGCTCTACGGTTACCTGGCCAAGCAGTTCACCGTGTTCGGGCAGCATGTTCACGTGGGTTGCTCCTCGGCCGACGAAGCGCTGTTCCTGTTGCACTCGCTCAACCGCTACGTGCCGCACTTCATCGCGCTATCGGCCTCCTCCCCATTCTTTCAGGGTGTGGACACGCTGTTCGATTCGGCACGGCTGAACTCGGTGTTCGCGTTTCCGCTCAGCGGCCGTGCGCCCTTTGTCCTTGACTGGGACAGCTTCAGCAACGGCTACTTCACCAAGATGGAAAGCACGGGCGTGGTCAAGTCGATGAAGGACTTCTATTGGGACATTCGTCCCAAACCCGAGTACGGCACCATCGAACTGCGGGTGTGCGATACCCCGCTGACGGTCGAGCGCGCCGCCGCACTGGCCTGTTACCTGCAGTGCCTGTGCCGCCACTTGTTACAGCGCGACGAACCGCCGCCGACCGAGGACGACTACCTTGTTTACACCTACAACCGTTTCCAGGCCTGCCGTTTCGGGCTCGACGGCATGATGGTCAACCCCCGCTCACGAGAACAAATCAGCATTCGCGAAGACATCCTCGCCACCTTGCGCCTGCTCGGACCCCACGCCGATGCGCTGGGTGCCCATGCCGCCTTGAATGAAGTCGAACGTACTGCGGCGCGCGACGGGAACCACGCCACTTTCCTCAGAAAGTGCTACGCACAAAGTGGCAGCGTGCAGGGGGTGGTGCAGGCGGCGGTGGGGGCTTTGAGGATCCCTGGGGAGTCCTGAGCGACTGGCCTCGCGGGCGACAGGGTGCAAGAAAAGGGGTGTTTTCCGCTCAGATGACAGCTTGTCAGGCAACTTCCTACAGACCAAATGGGGGTGCGCCGACTTAACGCCTTGAAACAAGTTAAATACAGTTTGACACATCGACAAACAACTTGTTTTCACCCCTTTTTTTCAGGACACCATCATGAACTCCACCGCCAGCCGCCTCAACCCCTTCGTCCTCATGCTGGACCCGGAAGCCGTGATCAATGCCATGGAAACCAGCCGCAATTTGCGTGGCCTGCGCCACCGCATCTGCCGCCCGCTGGACAAGCCACTGATCCCGATCACCCATCCCATCACACGGGCTTACGACGCCGTGATCGACAGCGAGGACTTCATGGACTCGGGTGTCGACTACTACGCCGCTGCCCAGCCGGCCCTGAAGCACGCGGTGCATTGACGGCCCAACCCTGCTGCGCTGCACGCGACCCCCTCATGGGGTAACGCTGGCGGCCCGGCCAAGCCGGTTCCTCGGCGTTGTTGACCGAGACCCGCGCTCCAGACGTCTATTTGGAGAAGCGTTTTCGGGTCAGGGCCAAAGCCACCCAGAACGCGCCCACCGCGTAAAACGCCAGCACTGCCAGGTGCACCAGGGGCCGATCCGGCCATTGGTCCATGAACAAGGGGCGCACCAGCGCGACGGCGTTGGTCAACGGCAGCCAGTCTGAGATCGCACGCACCACGTCAGGGAGCTGCTCCAACGGGAAAAAAACGCCCGAGAGGAACATCATCGGCGTGAGGAACAGCGTGAAGTAGTAGGTGAAGAAGTCGTAGCCCTGAGCCAAGGCGTTGAAGACCAGGGCGATGCAGGAAAAGGTGATACCCGCGAGCAGCAGCACCGGCAGTGCCGCGAGCAATTTGGGTGAGTGGCTGATGCCCAGCGCGAGCATCACGCCCATGATCGCCACCACTGTGAACAGGGCCTTGAACGCTGCCCACAGCATTTCAGCCAGCACCACGTCGTCCAGCCGCACTGGCGCATTGAGGATGCCGTCCCAGGTCTTTTGCACATGCATGCGCGAGAACGCCGAGTACAGCGCTTCGAAGCTGGCCGCGTTCATCGCGCTCATGCAGATGCTGCCACTGGCCAGGAACAGGATGTAAGGCACCACCACCGGGCCCTGCGGTGTGCTGACGTTCACCTGGCCCACCAGTGCCCCCATGCCATAGCCAAACGCCACCAGCCACATCAGCGGTTCGGCGATGTTGCCGACCAGGCTGGGCAAGGCCAGCTTCTTCCACACCAGCAGGTTGCGCTGGAACACCGGCCACCAGCGCAGAGACAGCTTGGGCGCGGACCAATGGGATGGTGTGTGTGTCATGGTCAGCCGTCCTCGCGGATCTGGCGCCCGGTCAGTTTCAGAAACAGGTCTTCCAGGTTCGCCGGGCGATGCAGGGTGCGCAACTGCTGCATCGGCGCCAGCGTCTGCAGCAGGGCCCTGGCGTCCTGGGTATAGAAGAAGACGGTCTCGCCACTGACCTCGACCCGTCCCGCCAACTGTCGCAGGGCGGCGTGTTCCGGCGCGCTGTGCAGGGATAACGCGCCGTTGCCGTAGACCTCGACGACGTCTGGCTCCAGGTGTTGCGCGATCAACTCACGAGGTCGGCCCTCGGCGATCTTGCGGCCATGGTCCAGGACCAGCAGCCGATTGCACAGGCGCTCGGCCTCGTCCATGAAGTGAGTGGTGAGCAGGATGCTCTTGCCTTGCGCCAGCAAGAGCTGCAACCGCTCCCACATCAGGTGCCGCGCCTGTGGGTCCAGCCCGGTCGTGGGCTCGTCCAGCAACAACAGCTGCGGGTCGTTGACCAGCGCGCGCGCCAGCGACAGTCGCCGCTTCATGCCGCCCGAAAGCTCACCCGGCTTGGCATCGGCCTTGTGAGAAAGCGACGCAAATTCCAGCAGCTTGGGGATGCGCTCGCGGATGTCACGGTCCTTCAACCCGAAATAGCGCCCGTAGACCAGCAGGTTCTCGGCGCAGCTGAAGTCGGGGTCCAGCGTGTCCATCTGACTGACCACACCCAGCCGCCCCTTGATCGCCAGAGCGTCTTGAGGCATTCGCAGGCCAAAGGTCGTGACCGTGCCTTCGTCAGGCGCGGTCAGGCCCAGGCACATGCGGATGGTGGTGGTTTTGCCTGCGCCGTTGGGACCGATCACGCCCAGGCACTCCCCCGGGGCGATGGAAAACGTCAGGTCCTCCACCACCGACTGACCGCCGTAGCGCTTGACCAGCTGGCTGCATGCCAAGAGAAGCTCACTCATGGCTGGGCATTGTGCCTGTGGTGGGCAGACAGCGAGCCATCGAGGGCGTCCTACAATCCTGCCATCCCGACCGGCTGGTCTTCATTTTCGTCGCTTTGCGCGCGCATCGTCGTGTCCGTATCCCCCGCCGTCGCCCTTCAATACCTTCTGCCCAAACGCGCGATCACTCAGTTCGCGGGCTGGTGCGCCCACTCTCGAGCCACCTGGTGGACGCACAACGTGATCCCTTGGTTCATCCGCCGCTACGGCGTCGACATGGACGAGGCCGCCAACCCCGATCCGCTGGGCTATGCCACCTTCAACGAGTTCTTCACACGACGGCTGCGCCCTGGCGCGCGACCGCTGGCACCCGAGGGATTCGTCTGCCCGGTAGATGGCGCCATCAGCCAGTTCGGTGACATCAAGGACGATCAGATTTTTCAGGCCAAAGGGCACAGCTACAGCACGAAGGCCTTGGTGGGCGGTGATGCCGCACTGGCCTCCCAGTTTCGCAACGGTTCATTTGCCACCATTTACCTCAGCCCCAGGGACTACCACCGCATCCACATGCCCAGCCAGGCCCGGCTGCGGCGCATGATCTACGTGCCTGGCGAACTGTTTTCGGTCAATCCGGTCACGGCCATGGGCGTGCCCGGATTGTTCGCGCGCAACGAACGCGTGGTGTGCGTGTTCGACGTGCCGCACGGGACGCATGGCCAGACGCGGCCCTTTGTGCAGGTGCTGGTGGGCGCGACCATTGTTGGCAGCATGGCAACGGTCTGGCATGGCGTGGTCAACCCGCCGCGCACCCGGGCTGTGCGTGAATGGACCTATGACGATGAACCGTGCCAGCTGCAGCGTGGCGAGGAGATGGGCTGCTTCCTGCTGGGCTCCACGGTGGTGCTCCTTTGGCCCAGAGACACGATCGACTTCCACCCGCGCTGGTCGGCTGGCCGTTCGGTGCGCATGGGCGAGGCCATGGGCATCGCTGCCCCCTGACACCCTCAATGCCCAAAGGCGAGTCGGCAAAGACGCTGTGGGCAGCCTTACTCGTGGCGCAGCGCGTCGATCGGGTTGAGCTGGGCCGCGCGCCGCGCCGGGAAGTAGCCAAAGAGCACGCCGATGGCGGCTGAGAACACGAAGCTCAGCAGGTTCACGCCGACGTTGAACTGGTAGGGCACGTTCATCAGCGCCGACAGGCCGATGGACGCGCCCGTGGCCAGGGCGATGCCGATCAGCCCGCCGAGCGCGGCGAGCACCACGGCTTCGATCAGGAACTGCAGCAACACCTCGCGCTCCAGCGCGCCGATGGCCAAGCGCAGGCCGATCTCGCGGGTGCGCTCGGTCACGCTGACCAGCATGATGTTCATGATGCCGATGCCACCCACCAGCAGGCTCACAGCCGCCACCGCGCCCAGCAGCGTGGTCATGATTTTGGTGGTGCCCGAGAGCGTTTCGGCCAGTTGCTTGGTGTCGAGCACGTTGAAGTTGTCTTCGTCGGTTTCGGCCAGCTTGCGGCGTTCGCGCAGCAGCTGGGTGATGGCCGTGGTGACGCGGCTGGCTTGCGCGCCGTCGTTCATCGACACCAGCAAGGTGTTCACGCGCGTGTTGCCGGTGATGCGGCGCTGCAGGGTCTGGATGGGCATGAGCACCATGTCGTCCTGGTCGTTGCCGAACGCGCCCTGGCCCTTGGACTGCAGGGTGCCGATCACCTCGCAGCTCATGGCCCTCACCCGCAGTTGCGCGCCCACCGCGCTGGTGGTGCCGAACAGCTCACGCTGCACCGTGCTGCCGATCAGGCAGACCGCGCCGCCGGCGCGCAGCTCGTCGTTGCTGAACTCACGGCCCTCGGCCAGCTTCCAGTTGCCGGTGACCAGCCAGGCGTTGGTGCTGCCGATCACGCTGCTGCTCCAGTTGCGGCCGTTGGCCACCAGCACCGCACCGCTGCGCGCTTCGGGGGCCACGGCGGCAATCCCGCCAATCTGCGCGGCGATGGCCTCGCCGTCGCTCTCTTTGAAGGCTGGCGCGCTGGCGCCGCTGCCGCCTGGGCCCATGCGCTGACCCGGCCGCACCTGGAGCAGGTTGGTGCCCAGGCCCGAGATTTGGTTCTGCACCGCCAGCGTGGCGCCGTTGCCCACGGTGACCATGGTGATCACCGCGCTCACGCCGATCACGATGCCCAGGATGGTGAGGAAAGACCGCAGCAGGTTGCGGCGGATCGAGCGCAGCGCGAGCAGCAGGGTGTTAAGCCACATGCGGTGCACCTTCGCTGGCCGGGG
>JBIIQD010000144.1:0-6407 GCA_044342265.1 Hydrogenophaga sp.
TGCAACGGCCAGAGGCAAGCCACTGCCAGGGAAGCCACTCCGAAAAAAAATGGCATGGACGCAAACAGGCGCAATTTCATGTTCAACGGTAGGTCAGTTCGACGCGGCGATTCTTGGCCAACGAGGCTTCATCTGCCCCCAGTGACGCAGGCTTCTCTTCACCGAAACTGACAGGCTCCATCTGCGACTCGTTCACACCCAGCAGTGACATCGAGCGGCGCACGGCCTCAGCACGCTTTTGCCCTAACGCCAGGTTGTATTCACGACCGCCGCGCTCGTCGGTATGGCCTTCGAGATTCATCTTTCGGCTGGGGTTGGCCTTGAGGTAGCGGGCATTCGCTTCCAGCACAGCGTTGAATTCGGCACGCAGCTCAAAGCTGTCGTAGTCGAAGTAAACGACACGAGCAAGGCCCGCTGGCTGCGGGATGTCGATCCCTGGCACTTGCACCGTGGCCACGTTTCGCGCGTCCACGCTGTCAGTGGCTGCGCCAGCGGCCGCGCCGGTGGCGGTGGCGGTGGTGTTTCGGTCTTCTACCGGGGCTTCGTCAAGCTTGACACTTGAGCCGCAGGCGGCCAGCGATGCCACCAGCAAAAGCGCTCCCAGACGGGTCGCCCAGCGAATGGTCTGGGATGGGGAAGATGCGGCGTGGTTCGAAGTGTTGAACATGGGAAGATCGCTTTCTGGTTCAGGTTCGGGTTCGGGTTCGACAGTGAAAAAATGTCAAAGGCATTGATCGAGGATGCGGCTGGTCAACGCATGAACGGGCCCCAGGCGGGCTCGCGGATATCCCCTTGTGCACCTGTGAGGCGCGTCTTGACCCGTCCATCGACCGTAGAAGTCATCAGGGCTTCCTGGCCTTTGTCACGCGTGGCGTAAACGATCAAACGGCTGTTGGGCGCAAAACTGGGGCTTTCATCTGCGCTGGTATCGCTCAACGCCGTGACATTGCCGTTGTTGAGGTCCATCACGTGCAGCCTGAACGCGCCGCCCACTCGGGAGATGAAGGCCAACCAGCGTCCATCGGGGCTAGGTGCCGGGGAAATGTTGTAACTTCCTGAGAACGTCAGGCGCTGTGGATTGTCTCCGCCAGACCCCATTCGGTAGATTTGCGGTGACCCACCACGGTCACTCACGAAAAAGACCGAACGGCCATCCGAGCTGAACACAGGCTCGGTGTCGATGCTGCTCGACTGCGTCAGCCGTCGCGGCTGGCCACCGTTGGCATCCATGGCGTAGATCTGCGCATTGCCCGAGATGGAAAGTGTCGCCACCACTTGCTTCCCGTCTGGTGACCAAGCAGGCGCACTGTTGGAGCCACGGAAATTGGCCAGCAGGCGCCGCTTTCCAGAGGCCACGTCGTGCGAATAGATCACAGGTTTGCGTGACTCCATCGACACATACACCAGGCTGCCGCCATTTGGCGACCAGCTTGGGGAGATGATCGCCTCTTTGCTGTTGAACGCAACCTGTGCCCCAAAGCCATCTGACTCGGCCACCATGAGCGAATAGTTGCTGCCCACCTTGGTCACATAGGAAATGCGAGTGGCAAATATGCCTTTGTCACCGGTCAGCTTTTCATAGATGAAGTCGGAAATTTTGTGGGCAGCGTTGCGCAGCTCATTGGTGTTGGCCGGCAAACTCAGTGCGCCCAGGTCCTGTCCGCGCACGCTGTCCCAGAGGCGAAATCGCACATCGAAACGGCCATCAGCCAATCGAGAGACGCTGCCCGTCAGCAGCGCGTCAGTGCCTTTCTCGCGCCATGCGGCGAGGTCTGGGCGAGAAGTTTCATCCAGCCGAACTGGCAAGGGCTCCACAAAACGGAACTGTCCACTGCGCTCCAGATCCGCCCGCACGATGGCGGCCATGTCCTGGTTCACCAGGCTGTTGTCGCGAAAGCTGACAGCAGAAATCGGAATCTGGGTGACACCAGCCCCCGAAACCTCAACGCGAAATTGCGCGAACGCATCTTTCAAAGGCAAGGCCATCAGCGGCAAGGCTGCGGCCTGGGTCAAGAGGTGGCGCCGTGACGGCAGCCATTGGGTTCGGTTCGATTCCTGCATGCGTCGGATAAGGGGTGAAAGCACCATGGCGGACTGCCAACGGATAATACCGGAAGCGCATACCCCTGCCGTGACAAGATGTGCCTTGTGCGCGGGAACCCGCTTCCGGGATCAAGTTGCCCACCACTTCCAGAGCCTCGCCGTCTTGACCTCACCCGAACTCGCGCCCCCACCTCCGTCGTCCACGATTCGTCAGCGGCTGTTGCGCTTCTGGCCGTATTTCCGCTCTGCTTCTTCAGGGATTGCGCTGGCGGCAATCTGCACCTTGGTCGGCGCACTCACCGAGCCGATGATTCCGGCGATGCTCAAGACGCTGCTGGACCGCGGCTTTTCTGAAGGCAACATCGACCTGTGGATGGTGCCCGTGGCCCTTATCGGTTTGTTCGGCATCCGCGGACTGGCCGGCTTTTTGGCTCAATACGCCTTGTCATACACCGCCAGTCTGGGGCTGCTCAATCTGAGGCGGGCCATGTTCGCCACGCTCAACGATGCCCAGCTGACCTTGTTCGCACGCCAGAGCGCCAGCAAGCTGTCCAACACACTGGTGTATGAAGTGCAGACCGGCTCGACCCTGCTGGTGAATGCCCTGCTGACCTTGACCAAGGACAGTCTGACGCTGTTGGCCTTGTTGGGGTACTTGATGTACTTGAACTGGAAGCTCACGCTGATCGTTTTGCTCCTGTTCCCAGCGTTGGTGGTGGTGATGCGGGTGCTGTCTCGGCGGCTGTACCGTTTGACGCGTTCCAGCCAGCAGGCCACGGACGAGTTGGCGTATGTGGTGGAAGAGAACGCGTTGGCCCATCGCATGGTGCGGTTGCATGGCGCTCAGGAGCGCCAGTCAGAACGGTTTGAGTTTCTTAGCGTGGGTTTGCGGCGGCTCGCGATGAAATCCACGGTGGCGCAAGCGGCGATGACGCCCTTGACCCAGATGCTGGCGGCCGTGGCACTGTCGGCAGTGATCGCCGTGGCGCTCTGGCAAAGCCGCCAAAGTGGGGTCACGGTGGGCAACTTCGTGGCCTTCGTGACCGCCATGTTGATGCTGGTGGCCCCGATCCGGCACCTGGCGGAGATCGCGGGTCCGATCACCCGAGGGCTGGCGGCGCTGGAGCGTGGCCTGGAGCTGATCGAAGGCACGCCTGGGCAATCCAGCGGGACACATACCGCTGACCGTGTCAACGGTGCAATCGAACTCAAGGACGTTTGGGTGCGTTATCCCTCCAGGGATGACGAATCGACTGGTGAAGACGACATCAACCGCACCGCGCTGTGTGGTGTGTCGCTGCAGGTCAAGCCCGGCGAAGTGTTGGCGCTGGTCGGACCCTCTGGCTCGGGCAAGACCACGCTGGCCAACCTGCTGCCACGCTTTGTCGAAGTGCTGCACGGCGAAGTATTGCTGGACGGCGTGGCGCTGCCCGATTGGAACTTGCGCAACCTGCGGCGTCAGTTCGCCATGGTGAGCCAGGACGTGATCATGCTCAACGACAGCCTGGCCGCCAACGTGGCCCTGGGCGCTGCCGACGGAGCGATCGACGAAGACAAGGTCTTGGCCGCGTTGCAATCGGCCAACCTTGGTGAACTCGTGAGCCGCCTGCCGCGTGGTATTCACAGCAACGTGGGCCACAACGCGGCCGAACTGTCCGGCGGACAGCGCCAGCGGCTGGCGATCGCGCGGGCGATCTACAAAAACGCGCCGGTGCTGATCCTGGACGAGGCCACGTCGGCGCTGGACAACGAGTCTGAGCGCTTGGTGCAAGACGCTTTGGCCCGGCTGATGAAAGGTCGCACGACCCTGGTGATCGCGCACCGTCTGTCCACCATTGAGCACGCGGACCGCGTCGTCGTGCTCGCCAATGGCCACATCGAGGAGCAGGGTTCTCACCAGCAATTGCTGCGCGCCAACGGCTTGTACGCACGGCTGCACGCGCAGGGTTTCTCGAACGACCCGCAAGCCACCGCCACGTAGCGAGTTCTGGAAGGATCAGAGCAATACGATGTCGTACTGCTCCTGTGTCATGGAGCTTTCGGCCTGTAGAGAAATAGGCTTGCCGATGAAATCCGACAGACCCGCCAGGTGCTGGCTCTCTTCGTCCAGAAACAGCTCCACCACCCGCGGCGAGGCCACCACACGGAACTCGCGCGGACTGAAGGCCCGGGCCTCGCGCAGAATTTCCCGCAGAACGTCGTAGCAAACGCTGCGCGCTGTCTTGACCACGCCTTTTCCATCGCAAGAAGGACAGGCTTCACTGAGCATGTGCGCCAGCGACTCGCGGGTGCGCTTGCGGGTCATCTCCAGCAGCCCCAGCTGCGAGAACCCGCCCGTCATGGTCTTGACCCGATCTCGTGCAAGCTGTTTGCGGAACTCGGTCAGCACCGAATCGCGGTGGTCTTCGCGCACCATGTCGATGAAATCTACGATCACGATGCCGCCCAGGTTGCGCAAACGCAGCTGTCGCGCGATGGCTTGGGCCGCTTCCAGGTTGGTGCGGAACACAGTGTCGTCAAAGTTGCGCGCTCCTACAAATCCCCCGGTGTTCACATCCACTGTCGTCAGTGCCTCGGTCTGGTCGATCACCAAGTACCCGCCGGACTTGAGGTCGACCCGACGGCTGAGCGCTCGGGTGATTTCTTCGTCAATGTTGAACAGGTCAAAGATCGGACGCTCTCCGGCGTACAGCTGCAGCTTGGGCATGGTGTCGGGCATGAACTCAGCCGCGAACGACTGCAGTAGGCCAAACTGCTCTCGAGAGTCGATTCGAATCGACTGGGTTTGGGACCCCACCAGATCGCGCAACACGCGCTGCATCAGGTTCAGATCGACGTGCAGCATGCTGGCCGAGGGCAGGCGCGATGCAGCCTCTTTGATGCGCTGCCAGGTCTTGCGTAGGTAGGCGATGTCTTCGCTCAGCTCCTCGTCGCTCGCGTCCTCGGCGTTGGTGCGCAGGATGAAGCCACCGGGCGCGCTGCCGTCGGCCACGGCGGTCAGTGCCAGCAGGCGCTGGCGCAATGCGTCGCGCTGGGCTGGTGGAATCTTTTGGGACACACCGATGTGGTTGTCCTGTGGCAGGAACACCAAGAGCCGCCCTGCAATACTGATCTGGGCGGTCAGCCGGGCACCTTTGGTGCCAATCGGGTCCTTGAGCACCTGCACCATCAAGGCCTGCCCCTCGAAGATCTGGCGTTCGATGGGTTGCACAGGGTCTGGGACCAACACCTTGCTGATGTCAGCGTGTGCACCCGAAGGGGCCTGGGCAGACGCCGTCAAGGCTCGGTCGCGGGGCGCAGCGTGCTTGGCAACAATGTTGGGCATGAGATCTGCCACGTGGAGAAACGCCGCACGGTCCAAACCAATGTCGATAAACGCTGACTGCATGCCCGGCAGCACGCGGGAGACTTTGCCCAGGTAGATGTTCCCGACCAGCCCGCGCTCCAGTGTGCGCTCCAGGTGCACCTCCTGCACAGCGCCCTGCTCCACCACCGCGACACGGGTCTCCTGCGGCGCCCAGTTGATCAAGATGTCCTGGCTCATGGGTGTTTCGTTTCTTGGTTGTACTTCAACAGGCCAGACGGACGCCTGCAGCGCGCAGCACTTGCGCCGTTTCGTGGGCCGGCAGACCCATGATGCCCGAGTAACTGCCGCTGATGTGGCTGATGTGCAGTGCGGCATTCCCTTGAATGGCATAGGAGCCCGCTTTGCCCATGGGTTCTCCGCCTTCGACGTAGCCGCGGATCTCCGCCTTGCTCCACAGATCAAAAGTGACCCGAGACGTCGACAAGGCAGCCCACCGTTGCTCCGCGCCTCTGGAGACAGGTCGCGCCACAGCCACGGCAGTGAGCACCCGATGACGGCGACCAGACAAATCGGCCAGCATGCGGCGCGCATCGGCAGCGTCCAGTGGCTTGCCCAGTATGCGGCGCCCGATCGCCACGGTGGTGTCAGCACACAGCACCGGCGCCAGCGGCAGGTCGCGCCGTTTGAGCCGGTCCAACGCAGCCTGAAGCTTGAGACCCGTCACCCGCTGCACATACACCGCCGGAGCTTCGCCGGGCCTCACCACCTCAAGCGCTTCAACGTCTTCGCCCTCCTCGGGCAACAGCAGTTCACAGCGCACGCCCCACTGCTCCAGCAGCTGCCTGCGGCGCGGGCTCTGCGATGCCAGATAGATGAAGTCACTCACGGTGGTAGGGATGGTTGGCATTGATGGACCAGGCCCGGTAGAGCTGCTCGATCAGCAGCACCCGCACCATAGCGTGCGGCAGCGTCATATCGGAGAGGCGGATGCGTTGCTGTGCAGCCTCGCGAAACGCGGGCTCCAGTCCGTCAGGCCCTCCGATGACCAGCGCCACAT
>JBIIQD010000145.1:0-6405 GCA_044342265.1 Hydrogenophaga sp.
TGGGCAGATGCATGGGTGTGAGCGCAAACAGCGAAACCCCCCAGTCGCTGAGACAGGGGGGTGCGTCACAAGGATTCTAGAATGCCGCCAGCGCCATGGACCTTCATTCCGACAATCACCCCGCTGTTCGCTGCCATGCATTGCTGCCATGCGCGGGCACCGGTTCGCGCGCCGGTACCGCCGCTCCCAAGCAATACCAGGCGGTGGCTGGTCTGCCGATGGTGCTGCATACGCTGGCAGCCTTCCACAACGTTCCGCGCATCACGCAGACTCTGCTGGTGGTGGCGACCGATGACCGTTTTCTGTCGGTGGACCATCCTGGGTTGCTGGTGGCTCACTGCGGCGGTGCCACCCGGGCGCACAGCGTGTACAACGGCCTTGAAGCGCTCAGGACAGGGGGTGCAGCGGACCACGACTGGGTGCTGGTGCACGACGCGGCCCGCTGCCTGATCACGGCGTCACAGATCAATGCACTGATCGATGCCTGCTGGAACGACCCGGTAGGCGGCTTGTTGGCGCTGAAGCTGCCCGATACGCTCAAGTCGGAGCATGCTGGTCGCGTGTCAGTGACGGTGGACCGCAGTGACAAATGGCTTGCACAGACGCCCCAGATGTTTCGTCTGGGCGCGTTGCGCCAGGCACTGGCCTCGCAAAGTGGCAACGCTTTTTCGGGGGTCACCGATGAAGCCAGTGCGATGGAGATGGCGGGACATCAACCCTTGCTTGTGCCAGGCAGCGCCCAAAATTTCAAAGTCACCTATCCCGAAGACTTTGCCCTTGCCCATGCCATTCTCTTGAGCCGCCCATGACACAAACCCATTTTCCCTTTCGAATCGGCGAGGGCTGGGACGTGCATGCATTGGTACCTGGGCGGCCACTGATCATTGGCGGCCTGACGATTCCGCATGGTTTGGGGTTGCTGGGGCATTCAGACGCCGATGTGCTGCTGCATGCGATCACCGACGCATTGCTGGGCGCTGCCGCCTTGGGCGATATCGGACGCCATTTCCCTGACACCGATGAGGCCTTCAAGGGCGCCGATTCGCTGCAGCTGCTGACCGAGGTTGCCCGCCGCGTTCGAAACGCCGGTTTTGACATTGGCAACATTGACAGCACTGTCATAGCCCAAGCGCCAAAGTTGGCGCCTCACATCCCAGCCATGTGCGAGCGCATCGCGCGTGCCCTGGGTGTGGGCATCGACCGCGTCAACGTCAAGGCCAAGACGGCAGAGAAACTCGGCCCCGTCGGGCAGGGCCTGTCGATCGAAGCGCGGGCGGTGGCTCTGCTCACACTGCGTCCGGCTTGAACGTGGACTCAACAGGGCTAAGCTGCTTTGCTGACCGGCAGCTTGATGTGGGCTGCGAGGCCGCCTGAGCTGCTGTTGGCCAAAGCGAAGCGACCACCCATGCGCGCAATCGCACGCTCCACGATTGACAAGCCCAGACCCGTGCCGGTCGCAGCGCTGCGTGAGGCATCGCCGCGGAAAAAGGGTTGTGTCAATTGGGCCAACATATCGGGATGTACACCTGGGCCGTGGTCGCGCAGCTTCACCAGCACCCAGTCTTCCTTGGTCTTTGCGCCGATGTCGATCTCCGCCACACCGGTCACCGGGTTGCGCCCATAGCGGGCGGCGTTCTGCAACAGGTTGGAAAACACACGGTTGAGTTCGACCGCGTCGCCCATGACAGAAGTGTTGGCGGGGATGCTGGTTTTGATGGCGACATCCGGGGGACTGCCCAACGCAAACACGGCGGCTTCGATCACTTCGTTGAGGCTGACACGCTGACTCTCGATGTGATCGGGCCGCGCGTAGTCCAGAAACTTGTCAATGATGGCATTGACTTGCTCTATGTCCGCGGACATGTGCTGGCGCGCCTCGGGATCTGCCACGCTCATCTCGGTTTCCAGACGCAGGCGCGCCAGTGGGGTGCGCAAGTCATGGGAGATGCCAGCCAGCATCAGCGCTCGGTCCTGTTCGATCTTGGACAGTCGCTGCGCCATGCGGTTGAAACCAATGTTGACCTGACGGATTTCGCTGGTGGCCACGGTTTCGTTGAGATGGCTAGAGCTGAAATCGCCTTCGCGCACCCGGCTGGCCGCAAACGACAGCTTTTGCAACGGACGGTTGATCAGCCGCGCGATCAAGGCGGCACCCATCAGTGACACCACGGCTGCGGTGCTCAGCCAGATGGCCCAGGTCTTGCCCGTGACCAGTTCCACACGCGAAGGATCGGCCTGCAGCCAGTAAGGATCCCCGTCAATCGAGAAGCCGATCCACAGACCAGTTTTGCCGTTGACTTCACGCGCCACGACGGTGTCTGGACCCAGGCGTGCGCTCAGTTGCGCGCTCACCGTGCGACTGAGTGGATCGGCGTCATATTGCCGGAACGTGTCTCCGGGCTCGCGCGGCGCAATGCGGACTTTTTCTTCATCCGCCATGGTTTTAACCAGCGACACCCTTGCAATCGAGTCCGAGTGCACCAGCGCGGCGCGGCTAAGGTTCACCAGTGAAGCCAGCTGCTGGGCGCTTTGCAGTGTGCGTGGTTCGTACTCCAGCGCTCGGAACGTCTGCAACCAGGCCACGATGCAGCCCACCAGCAACAGCGACAGCAGGAAAAAAGTGCGCCAGAACAGGCTCACTTCTCGAGGGCGGCGCAACTCCAGCGGCACCGGCGCCGTTTCCAGCGCCGCTGGCTCGGTCTCGAAAGTGGGAACCCGGGACTCGTCGATCATCAGGCGTTGCCGTCGGGCACGAACACGTAGCCCACCCCCCAGACTGTTTGCAGATACCGGGGCGACGCCGCATCTTCTTCAATCAACTTGCGCAGGCGCGAGACCTGCACATCCAGACTGCGGTCAAACGGTTCGAACTCACGGCCACGGGCCAGTTGCGCCAGTTTTTCGCGCGACAGAGGTTGGCGTGGATGCCGAACCAGTGCCTTGAGCATGGCGAACTCGCCCGTGGTCAAGGGCAGATCCGCGCCGTCCTTGCGCAGCGTCCGCAAACTCAGGTCAAACTCGAACGGGCCGAAGTTGACCATCTCGGCATCTTGCGACGGGGCACCAGGCACTTCCGCTGGCGGGCGACGGCGCAGCACCGCATGGACCCGGGCCAGCAACTCGCGGGGATTGAATGGCTTGCCCAGGTAGTCGTCCGCGCCGACCTCCAAACCCACAATCCGGTCCACGTCCTCGCTTTTGGCGGTCAACATGATGATCGGCGTGCGGTCGCCGTTGGCGCGCAGTCGTCGACAAATCGACAGACCATCTTCGCCAGGCATCATGAGATCCAGCACGATCAGGTCCACGGATTCTCGCTGGAGTACCCGGTTCAAGGCCTTGCCATCCTCAGCCAACATGACCTCGAAACCCTCTTGCATCAGGTAGCGACGCAGCAGGTCGCGGATGCGAACGTCGTCGTCCACGACCAGGATCTTGTTGGGGCGGGCAGTATTTTGTGGCATGGCAACAACTCTCCGTAATTGTAACAACGGCGATTGTGTCAGTCCCAAGTGCTTGTCAGCGCTTGATTTTCCGTTTCCTGACAGGCTGTTACAACTGTTGCCCTGCGGGTCCACGGCGTTTACATGCGTCCATCCAGAATGAACGTCACAGCCATTTCTTTCAACGTCACATGCCCACTTCTCGCCATCATGTTCTGGCCACGTTGCTTGGACTGCCGTTGTCCGTCTCGGCGCTGGAATTGTCCAGCCAGCCCGTGAGCTCGATGCTGGCAGTCCCCGTGACGGCCGTGTCTTCAGAATCCGTTGAAGGGCGTCCAGCCGCCAGCAGGCTTCGGGACGCCCTGCGACAACCGGTCTCGACCAATGGGGAAGCACCCAGCAAGCCTTACCGGCTGACAGCCGAAGAGCGCCAGCGGCTGCGGGAACAGTTGCGGGGTGGGCCAGAGCAAGCCGCGCGCAACCCATGAGGGCACCGCTCCAGGGCAGCGCAGCCTGGCTGGCGATGTTAAGCGCCAGCGTTTGCATGGGGCAGGCGGTTGCCCAGCAGACAAAGTCCGAGCCGATGACCAACGTGATGGTGATTTCTGCCAGCGGGCAAATGGACGTGCCGCAAGACTGGCTGACCATGACCCTGACCACCACCCGCGAAGGCAGCGATGCCACGGCGGTGCAAACCCAGCTGCGTCAGGCGGTCGATGCGGCGCTGGCGGTGGCCAAGCCGGCACTGGTCTCCAAGCAGATGGAGGTGCGTACCGGCTCGTTCGGTGTGTACCCGCGCTATGGCAGCAATGGACGTATCACAGGCTGGCAAGGCAGTGCCGAACTGGTGCTCGAAGGCCGGGACTTCCTTCGCATCAGCAGCACTGCAGGAAAAACGGCCTCCATGGGCGTTGGACAAGTGACGTTCTCGCTCTCGCGAGAGGCGCAGCAAAAGCTTGAGACTGAAGCGCAGGCCATGGCCATCGAGCGTTTCAAGGCGCGAGCCAGCGAAGTCGCCAAGGGATTTGGCTTTAGCAACTACACCTTGCGAGAGGTGTCAGTGAGCTCGGCCGACCAAAACGAGCGCCCCGCCTACGGGCGAGCCATGTCGGCGCAAGCCAAGGTGTCGATGTCTTCTGAGGCACCCTTGCCCGTGGAGGCGGGCAAGAGCGTGGTCACGGTCACCGTGTCTGGCTCGATCCAGCTGCGCTGATGGCTACTGGGCGGTCCAGCCACCGTCCATGTTCCAGGCCACCCCCCGCACGTTGGCACCAGCGGGCGAACAAAAGAAGACGGCCAGTTCGCCGAGTTCTTCTGGCGTCGTGAACTGCATCGAAGGCTCCTTTTCCCCCAGCAACAGTCTCTTGGCCTCGTCGTTGGACAGACCAAGCGCAGCGGCTTTCGCATCCACCTGCTTTTGCACCAAGGGTGTGAGAACCCAGCCGGGACAGATGGCATTGCAGGTCACGCCGGTGGTGGCGGTTTCCAGCGCGGTCACCTTTGTCAATCCCACCACGCCGTGCTTGGCTGCCACGTAGGCGGATTTCTCTGCCGAACCCACCAGACCATGCACCGAGGCCACGTTGATGATGCGGCCCCAGTTGGCGGCGCGCATGGCAGGCAGGGCCAGCCGGCTTGCGTGGAAAGCGCTGGAGAGGTTGATGGCGATGATCGCGTCCCATTTTTCAACGGGGAAGTCTTCAATCCTGGCCACGTGCTGAATGCCGGCGTTGTTGACCAGAATGTCGACGCGCCCCAAAGTGCTGGCAGCGAAGCCCATCATGTCTTCTATCTCTGTCGCTTTGCTCATGTCTGCGCCGTGGTAGGCCACCTGCACGCCCAGCGCAGCAATCTCTGCCTTCGGCCCTTCGACGTCTCCGAATCCGTTGAGCACGATGTTGGCGCCCTGGCGCGCCAAGGCCTTGGCGATTCCCAGACCGATGCCGCTGGTGGAGCCCGTGATGAGGGCCGTTTTGTTTTTGAGCATGCGCAAACTCCAGTTCCATTACGATCGGTTGAACAACATGCAAACCATTATCACGGAGTCCCAAGGCATGAGTGCTTCTTGCCCGTCGCCCCAGTTGCGGTACATCACTCTAGGCGGGCCGGCGGCAGCCTCCGGCCGGCCGCGCCGCATGGCTTACTGGGACTGGCCTGCCGCAGAAGCGGCCGACCGCCATCGGGTCGTGATATGTGTTCACGGTTTGTCTCGCCAGGGACGCGACTTCGATGTGCTGGCTTTGGCGCTCACGGCGCAGGCGAGGGTCTTTTCTGTGGATGTGGCTGGTCGTGGTGAGAGCGACTGGCTGGCCGATCCGATGGCGTATCAAGTCGCGACCTACGCAGCAGATCTTGCTGCCTTGATTTCCGATGTAAAGGCTAGCGATCCCGAAGCGGTGATCGACTGGGTAGGCACCAGCATGGGTGGGCTGATTGGCATGGCTTTGGCGGCCCAGCCTTCGATAGGATTGCGGCGCCTGGTGCTCAACGATGTGGGTCCTGTGATCCAGTGGGAAGCCTTGCAGCGGATTGGCAGCTACCTCGGGCGCGATCCGATGTTTGCCAGCGAACAGGAGGCTGCTGATGTGCTGGCTGCCATATCCACTGGTTTCGGACCCCACACGCCCGAGCAGTGGCTGGCTTTGTCCCGCCCCATGCTGCGGGAAAGGGGTGGGGGCTGGGGATTGCACTACGACCCTTCCCTGGCGGTGCCGTTTCGTGCGCTGACTGAGCATGCAGACCCAGTCGCTGCCAGAAAAATCGTGATGGACGGTGAGACTGCCCTTTGGGCACTTTACGACGCCATCACGGCCCGAACCCTGTTGTTGCGTGGTGCAGATTCCGACCTGCTCAGCCCCGGGACGGCTCGCGCCATGCAAGAGCGTGGACCCTGCGCGCCATGCGTCGAGTTCGAAGGGGTAGGGCATGCGCCCACCCTGGTGGCCGAGGGACAGGTCAGGGT